>JAGNDY010000012.1 GCA_018003655.1 Candidatus Nanopelagicales bacterium | reverse complement strand
GTTCGAGTAGACCCAGCCGCGCTACGTCTGGGAGAGCAACAATCTCAACCCGCGGCGGGTGGGTCCCAGCAATGAGGCTGTCCCGAGCCCGCGTGGTTCGGGACAGCCTCATCTGCAATTAGCTGCAGCCGGACGTACTCCCGCAGCCTTCGCAGACGTAGCAGGAACCAGCCGGGCGCATCTTGATGCCGCACGTGAAGCAGAGTGGGGCGTCGGCTGCCTTGCCTTGGATCACCTCGAGGAGTTCCGCGGAGGAATGCACCTCGCGTCGCTCAGCCTTGGAGACAGGCGCGTTGCTAGCTGCGTCTTCGGCGGGTGAAACCGGTGCCGACTGCGCCATGGACTCGACGACCGCCTCGACGTCTCCGCCTGCAATCTCGGCCGATGCATTGCCATAGGTGTTGGCTACCTGCTCGGCTCGCTCCTCGGCAGTGAAGATTCCCAACGATTCACGGGTCTCCTGCGGCAAGAAGTCCAATGCCAGCCGGCGGAAGATGTAGTCCATGATCGACTGCGCCATCCGAACGTCCGGATCGTCGGTCATACCTGCTGGCTCAAACCGCATGTTGGTGAACTTCTGCACGTACTGCTCAAGCGGGACTCCGTATTGCAGCCCGATGGAGATCGCGATCGAGAAGGCGTCCATCATGCCGGCGAGCGTCGACCCCTGCTTGCTCATCTTCAGGAAGATCTCGCCGAGGCCGTTGTCCGGGTAGTTCGAGGCCGTCATGTAACCCTCGGCGCCGCCCACACTGAACGACACCGTGCGTGCTGGCCTCGACTTCGGAAGCCGCTTGCGAACGGGCCGGTACTCAACCTGGACGTCTGTGCTGACCTCTGCCTTGGTTGCCTTCGCATCGTTGAGTGGCTGGCCGACCTTGCAGTTGTCGCGGTAGATCGCAAGCGCCTTCAGGCCAGTCTTCCAGCCCGCGAGGTAGATCTCCTCTACCTCTTCGATGGTCGCGGTCTCCGGCATATTCACGGTCTTTGAGATGGCGCCTGAGATGAATGGCTGAACTGCGGCCATCATTCGCACGTGACCCATAGGTGTGATCGCGCGCTCGCCCATGGCGCAGTCAAAGACCGAGTAGTGCTCGGGCTTCAGGCCAGGGGCATCGATGACGTGGCCCTTCTCGGCGATGTGCTCGACGATCGCCTCCACGGTCTCGCCGGTGTATCCCAAGCGGTGCAGCGCACGAGGGATCGTCTGGTTGACGATCTGCATCGAACCGCCGCCGACGAGCTTCTTGAACTTGACCAGCGAGAAGTCGGGCTCAATGCCGGTGGTGTCGCAATCCATCATGAAACCGATCGTGCCGGTCGGAGCGAGCACGCTGGCCTGCGCATTGCGCCAGCCATTCTCGGTCCCTATTGCCAGGCACTCTTCCCACTCACGGGCTGCGTACTGCACCACGTCGCTGTCCAGGGTGCCCACTGTACGAATGGAATCGGTGGCGGCAGCGTGCTTGCGCATCACCCGAGCGTGCGCTGAGGCATTGCGGGCGTAACCGTCGTATTGACCGACAACACCGGCGAGTTCGGCGGAACGCTTGTAAGCGGTACCGGTCATGAGGCTGGTGATGCCTGCGGCCAAAGCTCGGCCACCGTCGGAGTCATAGGCCAGTCCGGTCGCCATCAGCAACGCTCCGAGGTTCGCGTAGCCGATCCCCAACTGACGGTACGCACGAGTCGTGTCGCCGATAGCCTCGGTTGGGAAGTCCGCGAAGCAGATGGAGATATCCATCGCCGTGATGACAATCTCTACCGCCTTGGCGAAACGTTCAGCGTCGAATGTGTCGTCGCCCTTGAGGAACTTCAACAGGTTGAGGCTGGCCAGGTTGCACGACGAGTTGTCCAGGCTCATGTACTCACTGCACGGATTGGACGCGTTGATCCGTCCAGTCTCGGGGTTGGTGTGCCAGTCGTTGATGGTGTCGTCGTACTGAATACCGGGATCAGCACACGCCCAGGCAGCCTTGCAGATGGTGTCGAAAAGGGTCTTGGCGTCAACCTCTTCAATTACCGAGCCATCTGTGCGGGAGCGCAGACCGAAGCTCTCGCCACCCTCGACCGAGCGCATGAACTCATCAGAGACACGGATCGAGTTGTTGGCGTTCTGGTACTGGACGCTGGTGATGTCCTTGCCACCGAGGTCCATGTCGAATCCGGCGTCGCGCAGGGCGCGAATCTTTTCTTCCTCGCGCCATTTGGTCTCGATGAACTCCTCGATATCCGGATGATCCACATCGAGAACCACCATCTTCGCCGCGCGACGGGTTGCACCACCGGACTTGATCGTCCCAGCGGACGCGTCAGCACCGCGCATGAACGAGACTGGACCGCTGGCGGTTCCGCCAGACGAGCGCAGCAGTTCCTTGCTGGAGCGAATGCGCGAAATGTTCAGACCCGCGCCTGACCCACCCTTGAAGATCAGGCCTTCCTCGCGGTACCAGTTGAGGATCGAGTTCATCGTGTCGTCGACGGCCAGGATGAAACAGGCGGAAACCTGTTGCGGCGAGGTCGTACCCACGTTGAACCACACCGGCGAGTTGAACGAGAACACCTGGTGCAGCAGCATCCAGGTCAGTTCGTGCTCAAAGACCTCAGCATCTTCCTCGGTGCCGAAGTAACCGTTCTCTTTGCCCGCCTTGGTGTACGTCAGAACAACCCGGTCAATGAGTTGGCGCAGGCTCCATTCCCGTTGATCGGAGCCGGCCGCGCCACGGAAGTACTTGGTGGTGACGATCGTCGATGCGTTGACCGACCAGGTGGTCGGGTACTCGACGTCGCGTTGCTCAAAGACGGTCGCTCCCGTCTTCCAGTTCGTCTGCACGACGTCCCGACGTTCCCACTCGACCTCGTCGTATGGATGCACGCCGGGGGTGGTGAAGAGCCGGTTGATCGTCAGACCAGTGCGATGAACGGACACCTCTGGACCCTTTCTCTCCTTGATCGGCACATGGCCAGCCGGGTCAGCGTGGTCGGTCGAGCGGGAACTGTTGACCGATTCGGCCATTTGGTGCCTCCTTCAAGGGCGGAACAATGCGGCCACGGACCCGTGGCCAACGAATCACATTGCGGGGGGATGGGGATTCGTGCCGGTCGTGCTTGCGGGTTTTGCTGCTGTTACATCGGTGATGTCGATCGTCTGTTCTATGTCGCCGTTGGGAACCTGTGCCGCTCGCTCCATTCGAAGCATCGCGACTTCAGCTTCGAAGTCCTCGAGGCTCTCGAAACTGCGATAGACCGACGCGAATCGGAGGTACGCGACCTCATCGAGCTCACGCAGGGGTCCGAGAATTGCGGTGCCAACCTCGTGAGCGGGCAGCTCAGGGTTCCCGATGACGCGCACTGCTTCCTCGACCTGCTGGGCCAACAAGGCAATGTCGTCATCGCTGACTGGTCGCCCCTGACACGCCTTTCGAACGCCAGCAGCGACCTTGGTCCTGCTGAACGGCTCAACTACGCCGCTACGCTTGGCGATCTGCAGCGACGCGGTCTCGACCGTCGTGAATCGGCGGGTGCATTCCGGGCACTGCCTGCGTCGCCTGATAGCGGCACCATCTTCTGCCGTGCGGCTATCGACGACCCGCGAGTCGTCGTGGTGGCAATACGGGCAATGCATCGGTCTGCGAGCTCCGATCAGGGTCGAAATCGGCGGTTTTGTGGATAACAGTGGGGATCGCTTGGGGAGATCCTGTGCACCATTGGCCACAACCTGTGGACTAATTACACGGTTGTAACACTACATGTAGGGGGAACCGTATGACTCGGATCGCTTCCGCGCAAGCACTTCGCACCAACTGATCAATGTCGTGTCGCGCGCGGTGGCATCGCCGCAGGTCAGAGGCCATATCGCAAGCACGTACCCACACCGCCCCGGGCGTGTCACGCCGTGCCCGACCTGCATCAGCGTGGCGGAATGAGCAGTTCCTGGCCTGGCCGTAAACCGCTGTCCTGCAACTGGTTCAATCGCCGAATCCGATCCATGCTCTTGCGGGTGTCCTCACCTGGCAAAGTGCGCTGCGCGACTACCCAGAGGCTGTCGCCGGATTGAACTGTCTCAACCCGCTGAGCAACCGACTCCCCCGCGCCGGCATCGGCCTCAACGTGCGATAGCGAAAAGCCCGCGCCTGGGAGAAAGCCGAGCGTCGCACCGATCGTCACCGCCAACGCGAACCCCACTATCCATCGCACTCGCGCGGGGTTGGCGGCTGCAGAACTACCAGCGCGCATGAACTCCGGCAACTCCAACGCGTCAGTCCGTCCGCCAGTTGCAGCACTGGTTGCTCGCCGTTGCGAGCGCTCCGGCCGATGCTGGGCGGAGCGCCCACTTGGCCTAGTCCTCCCATAACCCGCAGAGACCACCGCTCCGGCCATCTAAACCACCTCCACTGTTCGCCTCACTCCTGCGAGGCTCCTGTCTTCCGCTGACTAGAACATGTGTTCGAATCGAACGCGTGTTCTATTGATAACACCAGTGGCCGACATTTGGCGACACGGTTTCGAACATATGTTTGATTTGATCGATTTTCATCGCTACGGTTACCTCAACGGGAAGCCAACAAGGCTCTCCATCCACACCGAGGAGGACGCGGTGGCAACGGACACGAGTCAAACTGGCCCACAGAAGACGAAGAAGGCGCCTCGGTCGCGCACCGCCACCACAGACAACGCCGTGAGCGCATTGCCCAGGGCAACCACCGCAGCACGCGGAATGACGGCGCGGCAGCAACGGATCCTTGAGGTCATCAAAGAAGCGGTAGAGGCCCGTGGGTATCCCCCGAGCGTCCGTGAGATCGGAGATGCGGTCGGACTCACGAGCCCTTCCAGCGTCGCCCACCAACTCCGGGTACTCGAGGAGAAGGGCTTCTTACGGCGCGACCCGAACCGCCCACGCGCGCTGGAGGTCATGACCGACGAGGATGCTCCCCGTATCGAGCCGTCGACCAATCAAGTTGACGACGAACTCGCGGCCCTGCGTAGCAGCACGGCGCTGGTGCCGGTGCTTGGTCGAATTGCCGCTGGCGGACCGATTCTCGCGGAGGAATCGGTCGAGGCGATCTTCCCCCTCCCCCGTGACATCACCGGTGACGGTGAACTCTTCCTCCTGCACGTCAGTGGCGATTCGATGGTTGACGCCGCAATCTGCGACGGCGATTACGTCGTCGTTCGCAAGCAGGACACGGCTGAATCCGGCGAGATCGTGGCCGCGTTGCTAGGCGAAGAGGCCACCGTCAAGACGCTCAAGCGTCGCGACGGTCACGTGTGGCTCATGCCCCACAATCCGTCCTACGCGCCCATTCTGGGCGACGAAGCACGGATTCTGGGACGGGTGGTGTCGGTTCTGCGGCGGGTTTAGCCCGCAGGGAATCGATCGTCGACGGACTGCTCCTGCGTTCGCGCTACTGGCGCAGCAGAGTGATCCGGCAGCACGACAACCGCGTCGGAGTTTTCTCGCGGGGCAATCCCTTTCGGCCCGCCTCGCCCAGTCGGGCCGATAGGGGTACCTAGCGACAGGATCTGCTGCAACGACTCGAGCGGAACCGGCTGGCTGAACAGATAGCCCTGAGCGTTTTCGCAACCCAGTTCTCGCAGTACTACTGCCTGCTCCGACGTCTCGACACCCTCAGCGACAACTGGCAGACCTAACGCTTGCCCCAGCGAGGCAATGGTGCGCGTCAACGCGAGGCTCTGTGCGCTGGTGTCCACGTCCTGCACAAAACTCTTGTCAATCTTCAGCACATCGACGGGGAATTGGGCGAGGTACGACAGCGACGAGTAGCCGGTTCCAAAATCGTCGAAAGCCACGCGGCAGCCGAGCTCACGGGCCTCACGCAGAACTTCGGCGGCGTGTTCTGGGTGATCTGCCAGAACGGATTCGGTTACCTCAAGTACCAAGTCAGCTGGACCGATGCCGGCGGCCTCAAGAGCGCTACGGACCTCGTCGAGCAAGGCGGGTTCGAGCTGGTGGCCCGAGACGTTGACACTCATGGAGAACTGGGCAAGCCCATCGACGTCGCGACGCAGTTGCGCCAGGTCACGGCAGGCTTGCCGCAACGCCCACGCTCCCAGCTCGTGGATGATTCCCATCTCTTCGGCCAGCGGAACGAAGTCGCCAGCCAGTACCAGCCCCCGAGTGGCATGACGCCAACGAATCAGCGCCTCTGCACCAATCGGCATCCCGTCGCTGAGCCGGACAATCGGTTGGTAGGCGAGTTCCAGGCGCCCTTGCACAACGGCGGAGCGCAACTCGTGCTCCGCGTGCATCCGCTCAACAAGGGCATCGTGCATGGACGCCTCAAAACGAAGCACCTCGACACGGCTGGCCGTGCGAACGCGACCAAGGGCAAGGTCAGCATTACGAACGAGTTGCTCGGAGCTCTCAATGCCGCTGTCGTTGACCGAGTAACCGGCGCTAATGGCGATGCGGACTTCTCTGCCATCTGGGATCAGAACCGCAGACAGTGCCCGCTGGAGCCGCTCGTGCACCCGACCAACGGAGCGTTCAGCGTTAGCCCCGACGATCAGGACAGCGAATTCATCGCCACCTGTCCTGGCAACGAGGTCCCACGGTCGAACACATCGCTGCAGCGCGGCACCCACTTGGCGGAGGATCTCGTCGCCGGTGTCGTGCCCGATCGTGTCGTTGATGGCCCGGAAGCCGTCGAGGTCCAGAGCAAGGACGGCGACGTTGCCAGGAGCGGCGCCAAGGATGGACTGATCTGCGTGCGTCAACAACGCTGACCGATTTGCCAATCCGGTGAGCTCGTCGAGGTGTTTGGTTTGGGACTCCGTGCCCTTTCTGCGCTGAAACTCCGAGGCATCCTTGGTTCGCAACACGTATCCGGGCAGCCCCTCTTCTCCGGGCAATGCAGTGACTGCGGTGTCGGACTCGCGCCAGGAACCGTCACGACACCTCAGTCGCAACCGAACGGTTCGCGGTCGACCGATTTCCCGGGCCGCCTTGGCGGTCACTTCGGCGAGCGCGCCGTGGTCGTCCGGGTGGACAAAGTCGTAGATGAGCCGATCGTGCCAGTGACCGGGTTCGAAGCCCAGAACCCGAGATACCGATGGTGTCTGATAGACCACCCGGCAGCGCAAGTCGGCAACGGTGACCATGTCCGGTGCGGCATCGACCACCGTGTGGAGCCACGGGGCAGCTGAGTCGGCAAGCGCAACTGTGGGCCGGGAAGCGCCACCACGAGCCAACACGTGACGCAGAACGAGCAGCGCCGCAAAGCAGACTCCGACTGAAACGGACCCAATGAGCACCAGTAGCCCACTATCCATGCCGCTCTTGGTGGCTAACCAAACCAGTGACACAAGCGCCGCCACCACCGGCGCCAACGGAACCGTGAGTGTCAGCCATTCGCGCGAGCGGATCTCGCCAGGCAACTCGCGTTCGGCCGAAGGTCGCAACGCCGCGAGGACAACAAGCCACACGCCAATCAACTGAAGGGCCAATGCCAGCAACTCGGCGTCGATTCCGCGTTGACTGGAGCCCAGTACGACAGTCATCGCGTTGGTCAGCACGAAGACCCCACCGGCGAGCACCAGCAGCAGGATCTGTCGAAACGGCAAAGCGCCGGGCATTCTTGACCTACAGGCCAGCAGGACGGCAAAGGCAGCAATCACCGCGTCGGCCCACGGTCGCACGTCGGCAAGCGCGCCGACCGGCCCGGACCCCGCCGTCGATGGCACCACGACCACAGCCGTGATCACGATGCAGGCGACTGCCGCGGCTGTGAAGTCGATCCAGACGAGAAGTCGGTCCTCCCGTGACCCTTGCATCGGCCGGGGGTACCGCAGGACGGCAATGACGATGAACCCCGCCATCGCGATGCTTCGCACGTTGAGCAGGGTCTGCCACGCCGTCGTGGGACCCGCGGCGACGATCGTCGTCGCACCGAATCCGACGAGCACCAGTGCCCCGGCCACAACAATGACAATCGCGGATCGGCGCACACTAGAGGTGTCGCGAAGCGATCGGTCGACGAAGGCAACCATGACGCTACTGCCAGCGAGAACCATCGCAATCCCCAGCGCCATGAAATCAAGCTGCGAGGGACTCCAGACCGCTGCGGCCGCCACCACGATGGCGCCGACCATGAGTCCGTGCACCACCAGCGAAGTGCGGCGGCTAGCGCCAACCGGTCCTAGCGCGCTAGGGGATTCGGTCTCCGTTGCGGTCATCGGGTTCATACTGCCTGTCGGCATCGGAAATCCCCGGCATTTCGGGCGCGTTTGCGACCTCCTGCAACAAGCGCGCGAGCTGCTTTCCCACCCTCGCGTGCACCCGCGTGCCGGTGGACAGATGTTCCAACTCCACGATGTCCCCCTCGCGGTGAACTTGGGCAACAAGTTCGGCGTGCGCGTATGGCACCACCAGGTCGACCTCAACCTCTGGCGCGGGCAACTCCTGCTCAATGCGCAGGGCCAGTTCCGCAAAGCCCTCACCGGTCAACGCCGAGACCGATATCACGTGGCGCTCAGCCGCATTGAGCTCGGCGAGCATCGTCGGATCGGCGATATCGGCTTTGTTAACGACGAGGAGTTCTCGGACGTCGTCCGCGCCAACGTCGGCCAGGACGGTCCTGACGGCGGCGATCTGCTCGGCCGGGGACTCAGCGGAGCCGTCCACGACGTGGAGTAGCAAATCGGCGTCGGTTGCCTCTTCGATCGTTGACCGGAACGACTCGATGAGTTGGTGGGGCAGGTGCCGAACGAACCCCACGGTGTCGGACATCGTGAACTGTCGACCCGACGGCGTCGTCAACTTGCGCACGGTCGGATCAACGGTTGCGAACAACTCGTCTTGCACCAGGACACCGGCCGAGGTCAGCCGATTGAGCAGGCTCGACTTTCCGGCATTGGTATAGCCGACGATGGCTACCGACGGAGTCCGCGAGCGTCGCCGCGACGAACGGGCAACCTCCCGGGCAGTGGACATCGCTGCGATCTCGCGCCGCAACTTGGCCATTCTGGTTCGAATTCGGCGCCGATCTGTCTCGATCTTGGTCTCGCCCGGCCCTCTGGTTCCGATACCGCCCGCCTGGCGGCTCATCGCAGCGCCCCAGCCACGCAATCGCGGCAACATGTAGTTCATCTGAGCCAGCGCCACCTGCGCTTTGCCTTCGCGGCTTCGCGCGTGCTGGGCGAAAATATCCAGGATCAGCCACGTCCGGTCGACGACTTTGACGCCAACGATCTTCTCCAGTTGTTGGAGTTGCCCCGGGGTCAGCTCGCCGTCGCAAATGACGGTGTCTGCTCCGAGTTCGTCCACGATCGCAGCCAACTCGTGGGCTTTGCCCGAACCGATGTACGTCGCAGCGTCGGGCTTGTTTCGCCGCTGACTGACACCCTCGAGTACCTCGGAGCCGGCGGTCTCGGCCAACCGGGCCAACTCGTGTAGTGAGCGGGTGGCCGCCTCAGAGGTGCCGGTGGTCCAGACCCCCACCAACACCACACGCTCAAGTCGAAGCTGCCGGTACTCGACCTCGGTGATGTCCTGCAGCTCGGTGGACAACCCCGCGACCCGCCGAAGCGACTCGCGCTCGTCTTGGTGGAAGTCGATGTCTGACTCGTTGCTATCCACGTGACGGGTCCGACAAGAACGCCACCAGCCAGTCATGTCGGCGTTCAGTCAAGCGAGTTGCCAAATGCAGACCGACACGCCATAGCAAGAAACACCAGGGCGTCATCAGCACGGCTGCGAGCAGGAAATGCTCTTGTTGTTGGCCGAGGAGGTTGTAGACGAGGATGAATGGGCTCAATGCCAGCAAGGCGGCCGGCGTGGTCAATACATAGGGAATCACCACGCCCACACCCCAACGCAACCAAGTGTCTCGTCGATGCATCCGCTGTTTGAGCGGCATTCTGTGAAATGGCAGCAGCGGCGCAACCAGCGAGCACAGTCCCAGGTAGGCGAACGGCATGCACATCACCGCGACGGCGATGGCTGCTGACAGCACCCACTTGCCCTCAGACGGTGCCAGTCCCCACGCCAACGCGAAGCAGATCGGCGAGATGAGTATCCACAAAACCACGTTTCTGACCGAGAACAGCCGCCGAAGTGCGACCGGATCGTCGATCCGCTGCAGCGTCAACTCGGGATCGGCGCCATACAGGTTGGTCGCGGGAACATCGGCGAACGTCCACGAGGCGATAGCGGCTGGCAGGAAGATCAGTGAGGTGAAGCGAAACACCGCGGCCGGACTGAGCAGAAACCAGCCACCGATCACCAACACCGCGTTGAAAGCAATGACCTGAAGGTCGTCGAACGGCCAACGGAACTGCCGGCCCAACGTGGTCTTGATCTCCTGCCTGAACGGGGGTAGTTCATCCACCTGCACTGCTTCAGTGTTCATCTGACACCCCCAGGAACGACGCTGGCCGCATCCCCGCTGTCGGAGGTCACCCGCGCAAGCAAGTCATCGAGCAGAGTTGCGAAGTCAGCCCGCTCGCCCAAGTCCAGCACGCTCCAACTGTCGGCCATCATGCGATTCGTCCGGCGCTCCGCCTCAGCTCGGGCAACCCCGACCGCCTCAATCCGCGCGGGATCAAGTTCCACGTTGTCCCAGCCGAAGAAGGTGGCGTTGGCCGAACCCCCGGGGCCAGCGATGACAGCCTCGCGAGGTGTCAGCCCGGCAGAAATCACGGCGGACAGATGGTGCGCTCCGCGCAGCTCACGCAACGTCGTGAGCAGCTGCGCCAGCCTTGCTCCGGTCTCATCCGCCAGTGGCAGGGTCCGCCAGCCGGCGAACAGCGGGGCACCCATCGGCGAACTGTGTTCGACGACGCGCTGGGCAAGCTCCGCGACGCGACGGGTGGCACGGTCGTCACCGAGGTTCACCGTCCCCCACTCTTGGCACGCCCGAAGATAAACCTCGACGGCCTGGTCAAAGTCAAGTTCGCGACCCTCTGCCCAGGCACGCCTGACAAAACTCAACGGGAAGAAGCCACATACCGCCGCGACAACATCAGCATCCACCGGGCCCAACACGCCACAGCGTCCGACAAAGTAGGTCGGCCAACCCCGCAAACCCAGGTCCTTGCCCGCCTGACGGGTTTGCGGCGACACGAAGAATGCCCCACCCAGCGTGCCGATCCCGGTGCGCACGCGAGCACCATAGGCGACGTCGTCGTCAGCCGAGAACGTGTCACTCATGCAAGTCCCTTCCACCACACCGGATCGAACTGGCCGCTAGCCACGATCGCGGCGGGGCCGGTCAGAGTCACTCGGCCATCACTGCCTTGCGTGACAACGACCGTGCCGCCGGGAACGTCAACACATACAGTTCCCGTACCTGTGAGCCCCAACCGAGCACGCACCGCAAGAGCAACTGCACACGCACCCGTGCCACACGAAAGCGTCTCGCCAACGCCACGTTCGAGCACCCGTATCCGCGCAGACGGCCCAGCGGGATCGCCTGGGTGATCGGCCGGAGAGTCAACGTGTGAGACGAACTCAATGTTCTGTCCATCGGGGAAACGTTCGCTGCCCTGAGTAACCGTTGCGCCGGCGATATCGCCGAGTGCAGCTACGTCATCAACGAAGACGACGGCGTGGGGGTTTGGCAGCCACCGTGCGTCGGCTGGCCAGCTTCGGTCACCGAGTGTGACAGCGACCTCGGGGTCGTCTGGACCTTCAATTGGGTAGCCCATGTCGACACTGATCGACCCGTCGGACTCCTCCCGACATGCGTGAGTGCCAGCGCGGGTTGCGATCGTGAAGTCGCCGTCGACTAGTTGCTTGTCCAACAGGTATCGAGCGAAGACGCGGCTGCCGTTCCCGCACATTGCGGCCAACGAACCATCAGCATTGCGGTAGTCCATAAACCACTCAGCCTTGTCGCGAACGTGTTCGGCCTCGGTGATGGCCGTGGTCCGAACGATCCTGATCACGCCGTCGCCACCGATCCCGAAGCGACGGTCACAAATCCGGGCAACCATGTCTTCGGTGAGCAGCAACTCACCATCTGGGTCTGGGAACAAGACGAAGTCGTTGCCCGTTCCGTGTCCCTTGAAGAACTCGATGGCCGGGGGCGATGCGTTCACGGCGCAAGGGTACGCAGGTTAGCCGCGCGACGGCATCGCACGAGGGTCCTGATGCTCGCCTGCCTCACTGAACGACTGAGCCAACGTGGCGGGCAACCTCGTCGCCGAGCCGTGGATCGCTGGCGTTGAACGGCGTCGTGCGCGCGTGTTTGGCGAACCAACTCCGTTGTCGGCGCGAGAACCTGCGAGTGGCGATCACGGTGGCTTGTTTGGCCGCGACCTCATCGCATCGTCCGGCCAACAGGTCGAGCACTTGCGCGTAACCGAGTGCCCGGGACGCGGTTGGGGCCGAGGCTAGGCCGTGCTCGTCACGGAGTTGGCGCACCTCGTCGACCAGCCCCGCTTCCCACATCCGGGCGACTCTGGTCTCGATCCGGTCGTACAAAACCTGCCGATCGTCATCGAGGGCAACGATGCTGGCGGATAGGAACGGTCGATCCGTGGGCAGCGACGCTGAATAGGGGCTACCGGTGATCTCGATGACCTCCAGTGCCCGGATCACTCTGCGGCTGTTGGCTGGCGGGATACGCGCCGCCGTGAGCGGGTCGAGTCGGCCGAGCTCGGCGTGCAGCGCGGCGGACCCCTCAAGCTGCAGTCGCGCTTCGAGTCGCTGACGAACCTCCGGCGCCGTTCCAGGGAACCGCAGGTCATCAATGACTGCCTTCACGTAAAGTCCCGAGCCGCCCACCAGGATTGGGAGCTTGCCTTGCGCCTGAACCACGTCGATACATTCCCGGGCGAGCCGCTGGTATTCAGCGACGTTGGCCAAGTGGTTCAGGTCCCACACGTCCAGCAGGTGGTGCGGGATGCCGCGGCGCTGATCAGCCGGGAGCTTGGCGGTGCCGATGTCCATCCCCCGGTAGAGCTGCATCGAGTCGGCGTTGATGATCTCGCCGCTGAACCGCTGCGCGAGTTCCAATGACAACTGCGATTTGCCGACTGCGGTGGGGCCAACGATCGCGATGATCGGTGGTCGCGGGTGACTGCTTGCCGAAGCAGACTGGTTCACAACGACGACGTCATCGGGCGAGCAGCGTCGGCATGCCCAGCGAGACTCTCGGCTGCACCAGTCCACTTCCTGGTTGAACGTCGATGCCGCAGCCGGAATGGGCCGAGTCCACGCGCGCGCTCGTAGCCTCCACCGCCACAGGAACCCCGTCGGCCACTAGGTGATACGGCGCGGCGTGGGTCACCACTGTCCGCACCAAGTCACCGGGTTGCGGTGCGTGGTCACCTGGGTTGAAGTGGACGAGCCGATTGCCCCGCGACCGCCCGGACAACCTGTGGGTCTGCTTGTCCTTCTTGCCTGCGTCGTTGGACACAAGAACCTCGACTTCTCGACCCACCAGTGCGCCGTTTTCTTCCCAGCTGATCTGGTTGGCGAGTTCAACCAACCGGTCGTATCGCTGCTTGACGACGTCGGGTGGAACTTGATCGTCCATCTCCGCGGCGGGCGTGCCTGGCCGTTTGGAGTACTGAAACGTGTATGCGCTAGCGAACCGAGACCGACGCACGACCTCAAGGGTTGCTTGGAAGTCCTCCTCGGTCTCCCCCGGAAAGCCCACGATGATGTCGGTAGTGATGGCTGCGTCGGGGATCCGGTCACGAACCCGGTCGATGATTCCCAGATAGCGCTCCGATCGGTAACTGCGTCGCATACGAGCCAACACGGCATCACTGCCGGACTGAAGCGGCATGTGCAGGTGCGGCATGACGTTGGGGGTCTGAGCCATCGCCTCGATCACATCATCGGTGAAGTCGCGTGGGTGTGGACTCGTGAATCGAACACGTCGCAATCCTTCGACTTCCCCGCATGCCCTCAGCAACTTGGCAAACGCCTGCCTGTCGCCGAACTCCACGCCATAGGCGTTGACGTTCTGCCCAAGCAAGGTGATCTCGACGACCCCGTCGGCGACCAGCGCCTGGACCTCGGCCAGCACGTCACCTGGGCGCCGATCACGCTCCCTGCCGCGCAGGCTCGGCACGATGCAGAACGTGCAGGTGTTGTTGCAACCCACCGAGACGGCGACCCATGCCGAATGCGCCGCCTGCCGTCTTGTGGGCAGCTCGGACGGGAACTGCTGAAGCGACTCGTCGATCTCGATTTGTGCCTCGTGGTTGAAGCGCGCCCGGTCGAGTAGTGCTGGCAGCGAG
Organism: Candidatus Nanopelagicales bacterium; assembly: GCA_018003655.1. Classification (NCBI taxonomy): domain Bacteria; kingdom Bacillati; phylum Actinomycetota; class Actinomycetes; order Candidatus Nanopelagicales; species Candidatus Nanopelagicales bacterium. The sequence goes on along the minus strand of JAGNDY010000012.1, from coordinate 20,789 downwards.
CCCAGATTGTGCGTTCCGAACACGACGTCTACCCAGGGTGCCCGCTCAATGATCTTGTGACGGTCTTTCTGCGCAAGGCAGCCACCCACGGCGATCTGGAGGTCTGGATTGGCGATCTTCAGCGGTCGGAGTTGACCGAGGTTACCGTACAAGCGATTGTCGGCGTTCTCACGAACCGCACACGTGTTGAAGACGATGAGGTCCGGCGTTTGCCCGTCGTCGACCTGGGAGTAACCAGCCTCGGCCAGCAGCCCGCCGAGGTGCTCTGAGTCGTGGATGTTCATTTGGCACCCGTAGGTGCGCACTTCGAACGTCCGCTGGTCGGCAGTCACGCCCCTAGGGTACGGCGCTGCCCTCCTGCGCCTCGACCTCAGATGCCTGCTCGGCAAGCACGACTTCCACTGCCTTCGATGCGACTGAACTCGAATAGCCGCGACGGACGAGCATCGCGAATAGCCGCCGTTTGACAGCGGCCCGTTCCAGCCGTGTCATCGATCGGATCTTGCGCCTGGCGAGGTCCTCGGCAGCAAGGCGTTCGGACTCGTCATCGATCTGTTCAAGCGCAACGTCGATGTCGTCTTGCGCTACGCCCTTGGTTAGCAGTTCGTGCTTGAGTACCCGACGTGCCAATCCGCGACTGCTGTGCCGAGAACGAACCCACATCTGGGCAAACAGCGCATCGTCGATGAGCCTGACTTCCTCGAACCTGTCGAGCACCGTGGCCGCCGCGTCATCGGGGATGCCCCTTGACTCAAGCAGTTCGGCGAGTTGGTGGCGTGTCTTGGGCGCGTGGTCGAGTGCTCGCAGGGCAATGGTTCGCGCGACGTCCTCCGGGTTGGCGTCAGGTAGCCCCTCCCCAGTGCCGGGAAGGGGCTCCTGCGCCGTCGGGCGGAAGGAACTTCTACTCCTGCCCATGTGGTTCTACAGATCGACGGGCGCTGGCTCGGCTGGCAGCACAATCTCGTCGACGGGAGCGTCGAGCTGCGGGCCGATCTGAAGCTTCTCCTTGATGCGCTTCTCAAGCTCATTGGCGAGGTCGGGGTTGTCTTTCAGGAAGTTGCGTGAGTTCTCCTTGCCTTGGCCGAGTTGGTCGCCCTCGTACGTGTACCAGGCTCCGGCCTTGCGCACGAACCCGTGCTCAACGCCCATGTCGATCAGACTGCCCTCACGCGAGATTCCCTCGCCGTAAACGATGTCGAACTCTGCCTGCTTGAACGGTGGCGCCATCTTGTTCTTTACAACCTTGCAGCGCGTGCGGTTTCCGACGGCTTCAGCGCCGTCTTTCAATGTCTCGATCCGACGCACATCCAGCCGGATGGACGCGTAGAACTTCAGCGCCTTGCCACCCGTGGTGGTCTCCGGGCTGCCGAACATGACGCCGATCTTCTCGCGCAACTGGTTGATGAACACCGCCGTCGTTCCCGACGCACTGAGGGCACCCGTCATCTTGCGCAATGCCTGGCTCATGAGACGTGCCTGCAAACCTACGTGGCTATCGCCCATCTCTCCTTCGATCTCCGCGCGGGGTACCAGTGCCGCGACAGAGTCGATGACCAGAATGTCCAGCGCTCCGGATCGGACGAGCATGTCGGCGATCTCGAGTGCCTGCTCCCCGGTGTCGGGTTGGCTGACCAGCAGGTTGTCGATGTCCACACCGAGCCGGGCCGCGTACTCGGGGTCGAGCGCATGCTCAGCATCGATGAATGCAGCTGTACCACCGAGGGCTTGGGCACTAGCGATCGCGTGCAGTGCAACGGTTGTCTTACCCGATGACTCCGGTCCGTAGATCTCGACGATGCGACCACGCGGGAGTCCACCTATACCCAACGCGACGTCCAAAGCAATCGCGCCGGTTGGAATGACGGCGACGGGCGGGCGATCCTCGTCACCGAGTCGCATCACCGAACCCTTGCCGAATTGCTTCTCGATCTGGGCAAGCGCTGAATCAAGTGCGCGATCTCGGTCTGCGGGACGGTCGTTGCTCTTGGCCATGGTGTAACCCCTCTTTGCCGGGAGGGGCCTATCCCCTCGCGTACGTGTTGCAGATGACGCTAGCTGCCACGGCCGACATTTCCCCGCACGCCGAGTGGTCTGTGGAGAACGCGGACGTGTGGATGATTTGACTCTGGACAACTGTTGGCAAACCAGAGAGTAGACCGAACACGTGTTCGAATGGAAGTCGAACACGCCGCGAAGGTTCGACTATTTCCGACGCCGGAAGATCCCGACTTTCCGTCAGCGCACGCAACCCAGGATTGGTCCCGCGCACCTCGGACATGATGTCTGCTCAACGAGCCGACGGCGGTAGCTGCAATTCGGCGTGGATCGCGCGCCAGACGACCTTCGCATCCACGCCTGCGGCGAGGGCCTCGTCGACGGTCTTGCCGCCCAGGCCAGCGATGACGTGGTCGTGTGCCCAGGATCGGGCGTACGACGGATCTAGCGAGGTCTCCAGCCGCGACCACAATTCGGTCAGGCGCATGGGCGTGCCTCGTCATCGTTCATATACCGGAGTCTGCCTGGTTCGATGTCAGGCAGACCAGCGAGGATGGGTGGATGGTTCCACCACCCGATCCGCAGCAGTCGCTCGCGGACTTCAACCCCTTGACTCGGGAGTGGTTTCAATCTGCGTTCGCGGCACCTACCGCCGCCCAGGTTGGTGCGTGGGAAGCGATCCGTCGCGGTGCCCACACGCTGGTGGTCGCGCCGACCGGATCGGGCAAGACCCTGGCGGCATTCCTCGCGGCGATCGACCGCCTGTCATTGGAGCCCACGCCAACAAAGAAGCATCGTGCTCGCGTGTTGTACATCTCCCCGCTCAAAGCACTGGCCTCGGATGTGGAACGCAACCTGCGCAGTCCCCTCAACGGACTACGCCGTGAGGCTGGACGGGCCAACGTCGCGATTCCGGACATCACGGTCGGTATCAGAACCGGAGATACCCCGGCCGACGAGCGACGCCGACAGGCGAACGCGCCGCCGGACATCTGGATCACGACGCCGGAATCGTTGTTCCTCCTGCTGACCTCCCAGGCGCGCGAGAGCCTGCGCGGAATCGACACCGTCATCATTGACGAGGTCCACGCGGTTGCCGGCACCAAGCGGGGGGCGCATCTGGCCGTCTCATTGGAGCGTCTCGATGCCCTGCTCAGCAAGCCAGCGCAACGCATCGGCCTGTCGGCGACTGTGCAGCCGATCGATGAGGTCGCGTTGTTCCTGGCGGGGGGACGGCCGGTCGACGTTGTGAATCCGCCCTCGGACAAACACATTGAACTCAGCGTGGTCGTTCCGATCGAGGACATGACCGCACCGGCGCCGCGACCGTCGGAGGGTTCACTGTCCGACGAGTTGGACGACGCACCAGAGACTCCGTCGATTTGGCCACACGTCGAGAACGGCATCGTCGACCTCATTGAGGCACACACGTCCACCCTGGTATTCGCCAATTCCCGGCGCCTGGCTGAACGTCTCACCGCGCGGATCAATGAGATTCACGCAGAGCGCGTCAGCGTCGGGCAGACCTCCACTGAACTCGAGGCTTTGCGGCCCGGACAGGAGGTGCCGGCGAAGCCACCCGCCCAGATCATGGCGGGATCGGGAAGTGCTGCCGGCGCCGGAACCACCTTGGCGCGGGCGCACCATGGATCTGTCAGCAAAGAGCAACGGGCCCTGATCGAGGATGACCTGAAGGCCGGGCGGATACCCGCAGTGGTGGCAACGAGCAGCCTGGAACTGGGCATCGATATGGGTGCGGTCGATCTGGTCGTCCAGGTCGAGGCGCCGCCATCGGTGGCCAGCGGTCTGCAGCGAGCGGGACGAGCCGGCCACCAAGTCGGCGAGACCAGCCGAGCGGTCGTCTTCCCCAAGCACCGCGGCGATCTACTCGCGGCGGCCGTCGTCATTAACCAGATGAACGATCGCCAACTTGAGGCAACGCGCATTCCCCGCAATCCACTCGATGTCTTGGCCCAGCAGATCATCGCGGCAGTCAGCATCGATGAGGTCAATGCCGATGAGCTACTCGCACTGATCCGTCGATCGGCCCCGTTCGGCTCGCTGCCGCAGTCGGCGTACGACGCTGTGCTTGACATGCTCGCCGGTCGCTATCCGTCGGACGGCTTCTCCGAGTTGCGCCCCCGGGTGGTGTGGGATCGCACCACCAACACCCTGACCGCGCGGCCTGGTGCCCAACGACTAGCCGTTACCTCCGGCGGGACGATCCCCGACCGCGGGCTGTTCGCCGTGTTCCTGGTCGGCGAGAAGGCATCACGGGTCGGCGAACTCGACGAGGAGATGGTCTACGAATCGCGGGTCGGCGACGTCATCGCTCTCGGTGCCTCCAGCTGGCGCATCGAGGAGATCACCCACGATCGTGTCCTGGTCTCCCCCGCACCGGGCCAAACCGGACGGCTGCCGTTCTGGCACGGCGACGCGCTCGGAAGGCCCGTTGAACTCGGCCGGGCGATTGGCGCGACCACCCGCGCCGTTGCCGATGCCAGCCAAGCAGACGCCACCAAGGCGCTACAAGACCAAGGACTGGACAATTGGGCGGCAGCGAACCTGGTCCGGTACATCCACGAACAGAAGGACGCGACGGACCACGTTCCCGACGACCGGACGATGGTGGTGGAGCGATTCCGCGACGAACTCGGTGACTGGCGCCTGGTGCTGCATTCGCCGTTTGGCGCTCGCGTGCACGCGCCGTGGGCCTTGGCGATCTCCGACCGGGTCAGAGAAGTCGTCGGCGTCGACGCCCAGGTCATGCACGCCGATGACGGCATCGTCTTGCGGCTGCCCGACACCGATGACGACGCGGCGATCGCAGCCGCAACCGAGGCCCTCTTCCCCGATCCCGAGGACATCAACGAGTTGGTCACCGCCGCGGTCGGCGGTTCGGCGCTGTTCGCCAGCAGATTCCGTGAGTGCGCTGCCCGTGCGCTGCTCCTCCCGCGTCGTGACCCTGGCAAACGAAGCCCGCTGTGGCAACAGCGCCAACGCAGCGCGCAACTACTTAGCGTCGCCTCGCAGTACCCGTCCTTCCCCATCGTCATCGAGACGGTCCGCGAGTGTCTGCAGGATGTATTCGATGTGCCCGCACTGATCGAGCTACTCCGTGAGGTGCGCAACCGGTCCATCCGGATTGAGCACGTAGTGACGCCGATGCCGAGCCCATTCGCTCGAACGCTGTTGTTCAGCTACGTCGCATCGTTCCTTTACGAGGGTGATTCGCCGCTGGCCGAACGTCGTGCGGCCGCATTGACGCTGGACACCGAACTGCTCGCTGAGTTGCTCGGCTACGTCGAGCTGCGCGAACTTCTCGATCCGACTGCCATAGCCGAGGTTGAGGCCGAGATCGGCTACCTCACCGAGCAGCGGGCAGCACGGTCAATGGAGAACACCTCCGACATGCTGCGGATGCTCGGACCGCTAGCCGCTGCGGACTGGTCGAGACGCGGAGTCGAGGCGAGTTGGCTCAGGGAACTGGTGAGTGCCCGCCGCGCCGTCGACGTACGGATCGCTGGCGAGGATCGGGTCGCAGCCATCGAGGATGCCGGCCGACTGCGCGATGCCCTCGGCACGGCCCTGCCGGTTGGTCTGCCGGATGCGTTCCTGGACGGCGGGGATGATCCGCTGGCCGAACTCATGGCCAGATATGCCCGCACACACGGGCCCTTCACGACCGCCCAGGTCGCCGAGCACTTTGGCATCGGAACTGCGGTGGCCCAGTCAACCCTGGGACGCCTGGCCGCCAACGGCCGAGTGGTCAGCGGGGAGTTCCGACCAGAAGGCCTGGGCACCGAATGGTGCGATGTCGAGGTGCTGCGTCGGCTGCGCCGACGATCCATTGCCGCGCTGCGACAGGAGGCCGAACCAGTCAGCCCGGCAGCGCTTGGCATGTTCTCGCCGATCTGGTCCGGCGTTACCCGGCCAGGCCGCGGGACCGACGCCGTCCTGCAGGCAGTCGAACGCCTTGCCGGAGCAGCCGTGCCTGTCTCCGCGCTCGAGAGCCTGATCTTGCCCGCGCGGGTCGCCAACTACCAGTCGGCCATGCTCGATGAACTGACCTCCGCCGGTGAAGTCAGTTGGTGCGGACGGGGACGGCTGCCAGGCGGTGACGGCTGGGTGTGCCTCTCCCCAGCCGAGACTGCTGACTTGCTGCTGCCGCTGCCGAGCCCAGCAGCAACTGCCGAACCGGTCTCGGCCGCCCTGCTGGACGTGCTGACCGGTGGCGGGGCTTGGTTGTTCCGCGAACTGCGCGAGCGGACTGACGTGGATCGCGATTCCACGCTGTTGACCGCACTGTGGGATTTGGTGTGGGAAGGTCGGGTCACCGCCGACACGATTGCGCCCCTACGCGCGTCGCTGGGGCGTGGAACCAACGACGCATCGGGCAATGGGGGTCGAACCAGAGCGAGTTCGCGCAATCAGCTCGGTGCGGGATCCCGAACCAGAGCCGCCCGCCTTGCCCGAGCGAATCTGGCGAGTCGTGCGGGATCCCCAGTGGCAGTGGGGCGCTGGGCGGCGGTTCCAGACCGAAGCTCGGACCACACACGACGATCCGCCGCCATGGCAAATGCCTTGCTGGACCGATATGGCGTCGTGACTCGTGGCGCTGTCGCCGCAGAGGACTTGGCTGGTGGCTTTGCCGCGATGTACCGGGTCCTCTCGGTGCTGGAGGACGCCGGACGTACCCGCCGAGGCTACTTTGTCGAGGGTTTGGGTGCCGCTCAGTTCGCGTCGCCGGGAGCGGTGGACCAACTGAGGCTGCAAGCGCGACGACTGGGAGACCCGGCAATCGCGGACGCTCCCGAGATCGTCCTGCTCGCCGCCTGCGACCCGGCGAATCCCTATGGTGCGGCCCTGCCGTGGCCCACCGACGGCTCAGAGGGCGGCGGTGGCCACCGGCCGGGGCGAAAGTCCGGCGCACTCGTGGTGCTGGTCGATGGGCAGTTGGCGGTGTTTGTGGAAAAGGGCGGTAAGAGCCTGTTGACGTTCACGACTGAGACTCGCCTGCGATCGTCGGCTTTCACTCACTTGGCGCAGGCTGCCCTCTCCCGCCGAATTCCCGGCTTGCGGATTGAGCGGTGTGACGGAGTCGATGTGCGCGGAGCCGATGTGCTTGCCGAACTTGAGGCGGCCGGATTTGTGCTGACCCCGAGCGGGGCCCGAGTGCGAAGTTAGGCGACTGCGCGGTTAGGCGACTGCGCGGTTAGGCGACAGAGAGCGCGGGCTTGGTCTTGGGCCGCACCTCAGCCTCGTGCGTGGCAACCTCGGAACTGACCGAACGCAGCACTTGGGACAACGGCACGTCGAGGGCACCACAGATAGCGGCCAACAACTCGCTCGACGCTTCTTTCTGCCCGCGTTCCACCTCTGACAAGTATCCGAGCGACACCCGAGCTTGAGATGACACCTCGCGCAGGGTGCGGCCCTGATCAAGCCGTTCCCGGCGCAATTGACTGCCAATCACGCTTCGCAAAACGATCATTTGCGCCCTCCGTCCTGAAGTGAACTCCAACGGTACCCCGGGCCGCTCGGCGACGTCGAGGCGATTACCCCGAGACCGGTTCGAGCGAAGCTGGATTCCATTGGCAGCAATAACACCACGACGCGCTCAAAGATTCCTGCCGATTTGCTCGGGCATGACCCAATGTTCACCTCACTGAAATCTGGCCAGCGCCAGTTCAACCGCGCGTTCGACAACGGCGGTTCGGATCTGGTCACGTGACCCGTTGAACCTGCATTGTTCGACTTGCTCGGTTCCATCGCCGGCGAGGTACGTGGCGATGTAGACCAGACCGACCGGTGCCGTGCCCTGGGGATCGGGTCCGGCCACTCCAGTCGTCGCGATACCCATGCCGGTGCCGCATAGGGCCGCGACACCGCGCGCCATGGCCTTGGCGACTTCGGGGTCGACCGGTCCGCGCTGCTCCAGCAGCTCTGTGGGCACGCCGAGCAGGTGTGCTTTCAGGTCGGTGGCGTAGGCGACAATTCCACCGCGCACGCAGGCGGAAGCACCAGGGACCTGCGTCAACGCCGCTGCCAGCAGACCACCAGTCAGCGACTCCGCCACGGCGACGGTCTGGCCGCGCGAAGTCAGCTCCGCGATCAGCTCGACAACGCGTGTCTGGCTCGTCATAGATCATCACTCCCACCACTTCGCCCGGCGCACACCGCAGGCTACTTGTTCCGCGCCGCGGTTTCGCCGGGCGACGGGACGCGTGTGGAACCATGCAAGCAGGTACTCAGACGCGCACCAATCCGCAAGGAGCAACCATGGAACTGACACCCCTGTCGATCGAGGGTGCTTACCTCATGCAACCCAAGAGACATGAGGACTCGCGCGGATACTTCCTGGAATGGTTCAAGGAGGACGTGTTTGCACCCACCGTCGGCCATGGCCTACATCTAGCGCAGGCGAACTGCTCGGTGTCGACGCGCGGCTCGATGCGCGGCATTCACTTTGCTGACGTCCCACCCGGTCAGGCCAAATACGTCACCTGCGTGACTGGTGCCGTGCTCGATGTTGCCGTGGACGTTCGGGTTGGCTCGCCCACGTTTGGTCAGTGGGAGACAGTTCGACTCGATCCTGACAATCGCTGCGCCCTCTACCTCAACGAGGGCCTTGGGCATGTATTCCTCGCGCTGGAAGATCAATCAACCGTTCTCTACCTCTGTAGCACGCCATACGCCCCCAGCCGGGAACACGGCATCAATCCGCTCGATCCAGAGATCGGCATTGACTGGCCGTCCGACGTGGAGCCGCTGTTGTCACCCAAGGATGCTCAAGCGCCGAGCCTTAGCGAGGCCGCGTCTGGCGGACTGCTCCCAACCTACGAAGCCTGCGCGGAGTACCGCTCGGGGCTGCAGTGACCCGACTTGGTGTCAACCAAGCTGGCGGCCAAAGGGCGCCATATTCCGCATGTCAATTTCGTGCAGCCGCCGAACACGACCAACACGTTTGTATTGTCATCACGTGATCACACCGGTCGGGGCTTCATCAATGTGGAGTCTGGAGAACTGGGCAGTCGATCAATCACTACCCGCTGGTGTGACGCTCATCCACGACGCGCCAGCAACCACCTCAGTTGTCGGGCCGCCAATCGCTCGCCGCTACGACCGCGGCAACGGGATTTGGCGTAGCGCAGAGGTTCCGGCGGCTCCGACACCTGTTCCTGGTCTGGCTTTCCGCGTCGTTGATGGACGATGTGTCAGTCGTTCTGGGGCAATGCTGCCGGGCATGGTTTGGCCCACCGGCTCGGCTTGGCATGCCGCTGTTGACGTGGAGGCCCACGCCGCCTTTCTTTGGCCGACGTTCGCAGATGATCCAGCCGACACGTTGGATTCCGGCGCGTGGATCGGCCAAGCCGGCGATTGGGTTTTCGGTCACTGTCTACTGGACGTATTGCCAAGGGCAGCGCTATTGCACGCAGTCCTCGATCGGGACGTGCCGTTCGTTGCCAGTTCCACCATGTCGGCCGCCCTCGAGGGCCTTCTCGAAATGGCAGGGATCATCGGTCGGCCGATCGTGCGGATTCCGGAAAGGGAAAACGTCCTAGTCCGCGAGCTCTACCTGGCGACGACCGCAAGGCAGGGAACCAGCTTCGATGCAGATCGGATCAACGTCTTCGCCAACATGCGCGCGAACGCTCTGAACCAGGGCAGCCGGTCACGAGGCGAACTGATACATCTGTCCCGCAAGCAAGTGCACCAAGACGAAGCGAACACACCCCGTCACCTCGTCAACCGAGCGGATGTCGACGCGACTATGGCGGCGGCGGGCTACTCAATCGTCTCACCCGAGACCATGCCGCTAGCAGAACAGATTCAGATCATCCATAGTGCGCGCGCCATTTCCGGCGAAGTCGGCAGCGCCATGCACCTGGTGATGTTCGCCGCACCGGGAACGCAGATGACCGTGTTGCGCAGTCGACTGAATCCCAACCCCTTGGACCCTCTTTGCGCCGGGATGGGCAGAGCCGAGCTGAACATCGTTGAAGGTGACCCCGATGACAAGCAGCGGGGGACCGATGGACAGCCCGCTCGAGCAGCGTGGATCGGCAGCTGGCACCTCGACCCTGCGGTTCTCGGCTCGGCCATGAGTCAATTGCGAGACTTGACGGACAAGCAACAATCCGCTCCGACTGAGGAACAAGGAGAATCAAGTGACTAGTTCAGACGCGATTACCGATTCCGACTTCTTCGAAGGGTTCGCCCGATACAAGTTGATGGAGTTGACCTATCGCCTGGCATTACCCGACGGGGGCCAACCGGGATTGACGCCAAAGCGCGCGGATCTGGCAAAGCGACAGGCCAGCAGCAGCAACCTGACCTACGAGACACCTGACCCGACGAAGACCTGGGAGGGCCTTTCCGATGTAGTGGCGGCGCAGGCCGAGATGATTCGTTCCCAGAATCGGGAGCTGATGCTGACCAGGCGGGAGCTACGACAGACATCCAATCGGCTGGCAAATGCCCACGCGAACAATACCGCGCTGAAGGAAAAGCTCGAACGTGCTCAAGAATCTCGCAAGCGGATCGCGACTGAGCTGGGGTCGATGAAACGACGCCGTAGTTGGCGGATTACCAAGCCCCTCCGAAAAGCACGAGGGGACTAACTCAAAGGCACGAGCCAACGGAGTTGGCTGCGGTTCGGCGCGGCGCTGTGACCCTGCGATCGCCTTCAGCCCGAGACGCGTCTGCGCGCGGACTTCGCGGCCTTGGACGCCTTGCGTATTGGTTTAGTCACCCGCCACGAGGTCGACCGCTTCAGTTCGCGATTCTCCTCCTTTAGTTGGGCGACCTTCTTCTGTAGGCGAGCGATCCGTGTGGTCTGTGGGTTCGGGTTGATATCCAGTGAGTCGAGTTCGGGGATTCGCACACTGCGAAGCTCAAACTCGGTCTTGAGTAGGAGCTCGAATCGGTCGCGCCGTTCAATTTTCCTGGCATCTGTCGTGAGGGTCACGAAGAACTCGCAACCGGTGGTGCCGAAGCCACCAGCCTCTGCCATCTGCAGGTACCCCAAATCCCGCAGGTCTTGCATTAACAGTGTGAACGACGAGGGCGTGAACTTCCACCGGTGGACGTCGATGTATTCAGCTTGCTCGCTTCCACGCTCGACTTTGTAGGTAGATGGTGCGAGGTCCGTCTCATTGAGTTTGATGGGTGCTCGTGATTTGGGACCCCATGCGCCCGTGCCGCCACGAGTGCTGGTGTACGCGAAGTGGTCCACAACGGCCCCGGCGGGGTGGTATTGCAGGTCACTGAGGTGCCCGTCAATCACATCACCCACCGTGGTCAATGGTTGGAACATGTCGAAGCAGAACCGCTTGTCTGGCACCACCAACGTCAGAACCCCACCTGGCTTCAGCATGCGCTCGCAGTCCTGCAGGAAGCCGATCATGTCGACCGTGTGTTCAATGAAATGCGAGGCGATGATGAAGTCGAATTTCTCGTCGACTAGGTCCGCAAAGCTCCCGCCATCCCAAATCAGGTCCACCTCCTCGATCGCGTCAAGCTGCTCCTGCGTTCGCTCGTAGGCTCGGTATTTCTTGACCAACTCCTCGCGGGTGGTGTGATCAACAGTCACAACATCGAAGCCGGCCGACTTGGGTGCCAGCGGCCGATACGACGGCCCAAACTCCAAACCACGACCGGATCGATCTGCAAAAGCAAAGACTTTGTCGACGCGATCCATGCAGGAACCTTCCCTATTCGGCTGGAAGATCGGTCTCTCCCGGCCCAAGCAAAGTCAAACAAAGTAGATCAGGACATGCTAAGCGACTGTCCGCAATTGCCCTCTGGCTGTGCCGGTCTGGGTTCAACTGATCACGGCTCTACTCACCTGCGCTCCCGGCGACCAAGACGGCCGGTGGGTATTCTGGATGTGACTGCAGCAGCGGGTTCCACCCGGGAACCGTCGCGCATCCACAGAACGGGTTCCCGCGATGAAGGTCGTCATGACCATGATGGTGCGCGATGAGGCGGACATCATTGCGGCAATGATTGAACACCACCTGGCCCAGGGCGTCGACCTGATCATCGCAACTGACAATGCCTCAGTTGATGGCACCACCGAGATCCTGAGTGCCTACCAAGGAGCCGGAATTCTCGAACTCCACCATGACCCGATACACCGCAAACAACAGCACGAAGTTGTTACCAAGATGGCCCGGCGCGCGTTCGCCGAACACAATGCCGACTGGGTCTTGAACGCCGATGCTGACGAGTTTTGGTTCGCAACCAACCGTTCAAACCGACTTGTTGATGCGTTAGCCGAACTTCCCAGCGAGGTGGACGCCGTCACCGTGCCAGTCGTTAACCTGGTCGGCCCACCGGCTTACTCGGGAAACGGCGTCCGGCGCCTAGTGTGGCGAGACCAACGGTCGATTGAGCAACTACTCACCGTGGGCTTGTTTGCGCACCCGACCAGCGACACCTTCCATCGTGGTCGTGCAGATGTGACGGTCGCGCAAGGAAATCACTTTGTCCAGGCAGAGCGTTCGGTCCAGGTCACCTCGGACTCCATCGAGGTCCTCCACCTGCCGTGGCGTTCCTACGAGCAACTGGAGCGCAAAGTCATCAATGCTGGCCTGGCGTATGCGGCCAATCCTGACCTGCAGCCCAGCCCGAACCATCACGGAATGATGGATTATCGCAGCTACCAGCAGGAGCGGTTGCTGCACTCATATGTGCTGCGGCATCCGACTGCCTCCGAGATCGAAGCCGGAATCCCGTTGGACAGGTACCGACTAGAGACGTCGATACCGGAAGCGTTAACGCTGTTGGGTGACAACGCGATTCGCCCCGACCTCCTCTTCCCGATCCTTGACCCGACGAACGACCACGCGATTACCGCAGTTGAAGTTGAGAAGTTGCGGCCCCTGGCACTTCAATTCGCAGCCATCGACCGCGAACGCAACGAAACGGTCCAGGAATTGCAGGATCGTCGCCGGCGCGCGGTCCGCGCCAGAAAGCGGGCGGTCCAAGCTCGCAAGCAGGCCAGGAGGGAACTCCGCAAGATCAAGCGGAGCAGGGCATACAGGCTGAGTCGGCGTGCTGCCTCGTTCTTACCATCCAAGTTGACCGCTAGCGGTCAACGAGACCGCAATCGCTTCTGAACCGCGCGACGCACCTGTCGCCCAGCGCAGTGTGTTCGCGGCAACAAACAAACGGCCACCACGGCACTACCCGCGTGCCAGTACTGCGGCGTTGAGCAACTCCCACGCCCTGGCATCGAACGAGTGCTCTCGCCGTACGGTCTGCGCCGCGACCTGCAGCTGCTCCTCACTAGGTAGCGTTGACCGACCTTTCGGCGAGCAGAGGCGCTCCAGATCGTCAACGGTTCGGTAGATCGCTACGGCATCGCCGAACACGTCCTCAATCCCGGGAACGTCATCGGAGATGACCCGCGCGCCCGCGCCGACGGCGTCGAAGAGCCGGTTGGAAAGAAACCCGGCCTCGGCCATGTCGGCCCAATGATCAGACAGAACGACGCCGGCCGAACGATAGGCCGCTGGAACGACCTGATTGGGCAGGTACTCGGCGCGTAGAACTCCGGTAGGCAGTTCGTACTCTCCCCGCCATCCTCCGCCGTACACAGCCAGATCAACGTGAGCCGCGATCGAGTCCCGCACGATCGGACGCATCTGTCGGCGCGATCCCCCGACGAAGAGCACAGCCTCACCGGTATCCGGCTCAGCCACCCCGGGATGGAACCGTTCGGGGTCAGTCGCCTGCAGCAATGTGCGAACAGGGATGTCGCCCTCGTCGGTCATCTGCTGCGCCCACGGTGCTCCCGCAGCGAAGCAGATATCGAATCGGGCCAACTCTGTGGGCGTGACCATGTCCGGATGGCTGATCACCCACATCATGTTGACCCGCCCTGGCTGTGGGTCGACCTCGTCGAGCCCACGCAGGACGAGGACCACGTCATCAAGGCCGCTGGTGGGTCGCTGAGTGCTGGTCCGCGGATCCACGACGACCTCCTGGCCGAGGCGCCGCAGCGACCGAGCCAGATCGGCGGCAAAATGGACGTCGCCCCAATGCTCCCCCCGTGGACCTGGCCAAGCAGCAATTTTGATCGCCCAGCGCAGGGAGGGCAGCCCTGCGGCCCGCCCATCGAGAACCACAGATTCCGGCCGCACAAGAACTGGTGCCGGCGCCCGTCCCGCGCCCGGCGAGACGCTCGCCCCAGGATCCCAGCGAGCCACATCCAAACCAGCACTGCGCCAGTGCGCAACTGCGTCCGCCGGTGGCATCCGGCCGGCCCACCGTTGGGTGAAGAGCGTCCGGTTCGCAGCAATATGCTTGCCCCTACCGGGTGTCTTGCTCTCGTGGTGCACGACGACTGACGACGAGGTCACCTCAAAGTGCCCACCCCACCGTTCCAGCGCCCGCAAGCAGAGATCGACGTCCTCCCAACCGTTGATATACGCCGTGTCAAAGCCGCGCAACGCGGTCACCTCGCTCGCGCGCATAGCAAGTGCCGCGGCCGTGACGACTGAGCACTCGATGGTCTCGAGGGCGTAGGCATCATCGGCCGGGAAGCCGACGAGGAAGTGGCTGGGCAATCCGCCGCAATCGGGCAGAATCGTGCCAGCGGACTGAATCGTCTCGTCGGGATACAACAGCAACGGCTGCACCCCGCGCACATCTGAGTCGGCTAGCCCGTCGACCAACGCGTCGAGCCAACCTGCCCGAACATCGGTGTCGTTGTTGAGGAAGACCACTGTCTGGCCGGATGACTCGGCAAACCCGACGTTCGAGCCGAGCGCGAAGTTCAGGTTGATCGGCTGGCGGATTAGCTTGATCCGTGGATCGAACGACAACGCACCGGCGAGAACCAAGCTGCAGTTTGGTTCGCTGCCGTTGTCAACGACGACTACCTCGACATCGGTCCCCGCTGAGAACCTCAGCACCGACCTAACTGCCGCTACGGTCATCTTCCAGTCGTTGAACGTAGGGATCACGACCGAGACTCGACCGTTGACTCGATTCGCCTGCACGTCGGCGACGGCTTGCCAATCCACCTCGTGCCTCGCTCGGAGCTCAGACTCCCATTCGTCGCCGTCCGGCACAGGTGAAGTCTGCGGTGAAACCTCGCCGAGTGTGCGCGGGGACGATCGGTCTGGTTGTTGCGATGGCACCTGCGGGCCTCGCTGAGCCGCAACGCGCTGAGCTGCCGCAATCATCGCTTCGCGCCATTGACCGTAGGTTGGGACGGGCCCAACCCAGTCGCCATGGACCGGCATCAGGTCATCGGAACCGATGTCCCTGATAGCCGCCAACCACGGCCGCTTTACTCCCTCGGCCACGGCCAACTGGCGCCTGTCGAGGAAGGGGAAATGCGCGAATCGGCCGGACTTTGCCAGGAAGTTCAGCAAGGGATCCCCGCCCTTGCCAAGCTTCGACGTCTCGGGCGCTGTCTGCATCCACGGACTCAACGCGGGCCGCGGCTGCGGCTGGTCGAGGTAGAAATCGATCGCGGCTTCAACCGAAATAAACGACCTGCTGGTCAATGCGGTGAACCACTCCAAGTCCACAAGACCAGAGTTTTTCAGTTTCGTGCGCTGTTGTTGAGCGTCCCTGGTGTCCTCGCCGAGCTTTTTTCGCCGGACGCGGGAGACTCGTGAGCGCAAACCAGCCACAGTTCAGGCCCTTTCTCGTTGTCGACTCGCAGTCGCCCGCTTCATCTTCGTCCGCTCGGAGTTCTGCCGTAGCAAGATCGCCCGCACCAGGTAGTCGATCCCGGTCACCACCGACAGGATGACCGCCAGTCCCAACACCCAGACCCGAAGGTCTGCCAGGAAACCGGTCAGCGGTAACAGATACATGAGGATCGCCAAGATCAGCGTGGCGGTCTTGGCCTTTCCGCCGTGGCTCGCGGCTATGACTCCGTGGCGAATGACCCAGAAACGCAGTGCTGTGACGGCTATCTCCCGGAACAGGATGACGATCGTCACCCACCACGGCAGGTCGTGCAGATAACTGAGGCCGATAAGAGCAACACCTGTCAGGGCCTTGTCGGCTATCGGGTCGGCAATCTTGCCAAAGTTGGTGACCAAGTCGTACTTGCGAGCGAGCGCCCCGTCCAGGTAGTCGGTGACCGAAGCAATGACGAAGATGATCGCTGCCGCCGTTCGCGAACCATTGCTGTCACCACCGGTGAACAACAGCCACGAGAAGGGAATGACCAGCAGTAGCCGCAATGCCGTGAGCGCATTGGGGACGTTTGCCAACCGCGACGTTGACGTCGGGTGGCTTACCGGATCGGGTTTTGGAGCTAGTAGCTCACGGACGGGTTTCTTGGTTGGGACGGGACGAGGATCACCAGTGGTCACTCGTCTACCTCCGTCGCGAACAGGTCTACCCCCTCTGCAGAGGAAACCCTGGCATGAATGACCTCTCCGATGCGCGAGCGACTCGGCGAAACGATGGTGACATCGCCGTCCTCTGGCCCCTGGTGCTCGGCTCGGCCGACCGCTTGACCCTGCGCATCGAAGCGCTCAACCAATACCGAGACAACTGAGCCAACCCGCTCGTGGGCTCGCTCGTCCATCAGGTTCTCGACAAGTTCCGAGATCCGGGCAACTCGTTGGTCCACCGTCGCCTGATCGTGGTGATCGGGCAGTTTCATGGCGGTGGTTCCGTCTTCGTTGGAGTATCCGAAGACGCCTATCGCATCCAGCGACGCCTTCTCCAGGAAGTCCTCCAAGATCAGCAGATCGGCTTCGGTTTCCCCAGGGAATCCAACGATCACATTGGTCCGTAGCCCCGCGTCGGGAGCACTGACTCGGATCTGTGCGACCAGAGCCAGAAAATCATCGATCCCACCAAAGCGCTTCATGCTGCGCAGCACCTGCGGGCTCGCGTGCTGGAACGATAGGTCGAAGTACCGTGCAACTCCCGTCGTTGACGTCATGACGTCCACCAAGCCCGGCCGCATTTCGGCCGGTTGCAGATAGGCGAGTCGGATGCGCAGATCCGGGTGCAGACCAGCGAGCTCGGGCAACAACGTCTCAAGCAGTCGCAGATCACCGAGGTCTTTGCCGTAGGAGGTGGAGTTCTCGCTCACCAGGTTCAACTCACGCACGCCGTCGGATACCAGCGCGCGCGCTTCGGTGAGGACGTCGCCCGAACGTCGCGATACGAATGATCCCCGAAACGATGGGATCGCGCAGAAGCTGCACCTTCGGTCACAGCCCGAGGCGATCTTCAGCGACGCGATCGGTCCGGTCTCGAGTCGGATCCGTTGCGGTGAATGGCCCGGTACCTGCGCCTGCGAATCCTGGCGATCCACCGGCGAGATCGGTAGGAGTTTGCGTCGGTCTCGCGGTGTGTGCGAGGGCAGTTGCTCACCGGCCACCACGGCAGCCAACTGCGCTGAGATCTCCGGGTACGCGTCGAAGCCCAAGACCGCGTTGGCCTCCGGCAGTGCTTGCGCCAGCTCGTCGCCGTATCGCTCTGCCAGGCAACCAACGGCTACGACGCTTCGGGAACCGTCCTGCAGGCCGAGAACCGTGTCGATCGAATCCTTCTTGGCCGCCTCAACGAACCCGCAGGTATTGACCAACACCGCGTCGGCGTCGTCGGGATCGTCAACGACGGTCCAGCCGTCCGCAAGTAGACGGCCGGCGAGCTCATCGGAGTCGACGTCGTTGCGCGCACAGCCCAAGGTGACCATGGCTACCCGGCGTTGCGACATGCTCCCAGGGTAGGTGTCTGGCTCGAGGGCCTAGGACTCCCCACGCAGATCGGCAAGTACGGCTGGCAGGTCGTCCGGCCCGACGAGCACATCGCGAGCCTTTGAACCCTCCGACGGCCCGACGATTCCTCGGGACTCCATCAAGTCCATCAGTCGGCCCGCTTTGGCGAAACCGACCTTCAGTTTGCGTTGCAGCATCGACGTGGAGCCGAACTGGGTGCTGACGACCAATTCGGCCGCTTGCAGCAGGACATCGAGATCATCACCGATGTCTTCCGGTGTCGCGGCAGTGACGGTGGCTGTGGCCAAGACGTCGTCGCGGTACTCCGGTTTCAGTTGCTTCTTGCAATGCTCGACGACGGATCGGATCTCCGCCTCGGTCACAAACGCGCCCTGAACCCGGATTGACTTACTCGTCCCCATCGGCAGGAATAGACCATCACCCTGACCAACGAGTTTCTCGGCGCCAGCCTGGTCGAGAATCACCCGGCTGTCGGCCAGGCTGGAAGTGGCGAATGCGAGGCGACTCGGGACATTTGCCTTGATCAGACCCGTCACGACGTCGACGCTCGGGCGCTGCGTTGCGAGGACCAGATGGATGCCAGCGGCTCGGGCAAGCTGAGTGATCCGGACGACCGAGTCCTCAACATCGCGCGGTGCCACCATCATCAGATCCGCCAACTCGTCCACGACGATGAGCAAGTACGGGTACGGGGCCAGTTCCCGTTCGACACCGGGCAACTGCTTGACCGCGCCAGCACGGACAGCCTTGTTGAAGTCATCGATGTGTCGGAACCCAAAGTCGGAGAGATCGTTGTACCGAATCTCCATCTCCTTGACGACCCACTGCAGCGCGTCGGCGGCCTTCTTCGGGTTGGTGATGATGGGCGTGATGAGGTGTGGGACGCCCTCATAAATCGTCAATTCGACGCGCTTGGGGTCAACCAGGATGAGCCGAACCTCGTCGGGGGTCGCCCGGATCAGCACGGAAGTGATGAGCGAATTGATGCAGCTCGACTTTCCGGCGCCGGTCGCACCGGCGACCAATAGGTGCGGCATCTTTGCCAGGTTGGCGCACACGAAACCGCCTTCGACATCCTTGCCGAGGGCAACAACCATCGGGTGGTGATCCGACGTCGCGGCACCGCTGCGGAGCACATCGCCCAGACTCACGAGCTCGCGGTCGGAGTTCGGGATCTCGATACCGATGGCGGACTTGCCCGGGATCGGGGACAGGATGCGGACCTCGGCACTGGCCACAGCGTAGGAGATGTTCTTGCTCAGCGCGGTGACGCGCTCGACCTTGACTCCTTGACCGAGCTCCACCTCGTACCGGGTGACGGTCGGGCCGCGGGTGAATCCAGTGACACGCGCGTCGATCTCGAACTGCTCGAGCACGCCGGTCAATGCCTCGACCACGCGGTCGTTGGCTTTGGTCGCCGACTTGGGCGCGGCACCGGCCTTGAGGATGGTGGCGCTGGGCAACTGATACATGATGTCGCCGGCCAAAGACAGCTGCTCTGCTCGCGGTTTAGGATGCGCGTTCGCCCCAACAGGTGCGATGTCGGTCATAGTCGATGCCACGTCGGCCGAGCCTGGCTCCTGATCTGTGCCAACAGTCGCGTGACCGCCTGATTGGTCGGCTCCCGCTGCCCCGGTGACGACCGCGGCGAAGGGCTCGTTCCCAACCAGATCGATCGGCTCGGCGGGCTCCGGGCGGGAGAGTCCGAGTCGGGCTGCCAATCCGAATCTGCCAGCCTTCTTCGCCTTGCCCTGCTTGCTGGGCTGGCCCTCTCCGCTCGCCTGAACGGGATGATGATCGTCGATCGTCGGGTCGTCGTACTCGTCCTCGTCCGATGGCCCACCGCGGAAAATCTCGCGCGTGCGCGACATGACTTCGGAGAACGGCGTGCCGGTGATCATGATGATTCCGACCGCCAAGGCCGCAGTCGCCAGCAGCCCGGTCAGCACTGAGCCCATCAGGGCAACCACTGGCGCGGTCGCGAGCCAGCCGATCCAGCCGCCTGCACCCCGCATGGCGGCGACACCGTCACTGGGCACGGGCGCGCCAGCTAATACCTGCCAGAGCGCGCAGGCAGCGACTCCGGTAACCACCCACCCGGTGAACACGGTCCGGGGCAGGCGAGCCGTCGGTGTGCGCAACGAACGCCACGAGATCCACAGGAAAAGGAACGGCAGCACCATGGACAGCCCGCCGATGAGGCCGGCTGTGAGGGCTTCCACGACAGCGCCGACGATGCCAGCGAGGCCGAACCAGGACACTGCCGCGACCACCAGCGCCGCGACAAGGAAGAACAACCCGGTGCCGTCTCGCCGTTGCGCCGGTAACAGATCAGGGTCGCTGGGGCCGAACGCCCTGGCGCTACCACCGAGTCCGTGCGCAGTGGCCATCCAGATTGCTCGCAAACCCCGCGCCAAGGCGATAAGAACGAGCATCGCGGGATTCGGCTTGTGTGTGCGCTGCGGCTGCTTGGATCGCGATGTGTTCGCCTTCGATGACTTCGAGCCGCCGCGGCGTGAGTTGCTACTGCTGCGCGAACCACTGCTGCGATTGGTTCCACCGCCGGATCGAGAAGAACGGCGCGCGGAAGAGCCGGAGCCAGAACTCTTGGACCGGGAAGTTGAGGTGGGCG
Source organism: Candidatus Nanopelagicales bacterium (assembly GCA_018003655.1). Lineage (NCBI taxonomy): Bacteria > Bacillati > Actinomycetota > Actinomycetes > Candidatus Nanopelagicales > Candidatus Nanopelagicales bacterium. The sequence goes on along the minus strand of JAGNDY010000012.1, from coordinate 428 downwards.
TACGGGTCGCCATGTTCGAACCCTAACCGCGCACGCACGCGGCTCGGGAGAACTCCGGTGCGTGTCGCCGCCACGATTCCGGCCGAGTCAGGCGTCCACGACGACCGGCACGATCATCGGTCGGCGACGATGGGTCGCGCTCACCCACTTACCGACCACACGGCGAACCACCTGCTGGAGTTGGTGGGGATCGACCACGTCGTCGGCGAGTGCCTGCTCGACGCGATCGCGAACCTGCGGGATGACATCGTCGAACACGTCGTCGGTCTCGGCAAATCCACGCGCCTGGATCAACGGGCCCGCCACGACTTTGCAGGCATCCACATCGACGGCAATGAAAATCGACACGAAGCCCTCCTCACCGAGGATCCGCCTGTCCTTCAGCGACGATTCAGTAAGGTCTCCGACGCTGGATCCGTCCACGAAGA
>JAGNDY010000011.1:6030-35941 GCA_018003655.1 Candidatus Nanopelagicales bacterium | reverse complement strand
GCCGACAACCTGATCAGCCTGTGCCGCCGACACCACCAACTCAAAACCCACCACCGATGGCGAGTCCGAATCATCAAACCCCCCGACCGGCAGACCGGGGAGACGATCATCGAATGGACCAGCCCCCGCGGCCGACTCCACCAACAACCACGACCACCCCAACTCCAGCCCATGGTGTTCCCTGTCCGAGACGCGCCGCTAGACGGAGCCACCCGTACTGAACCCAGGACGGCGCCCACGCCTCTACCGGCGAGAGAACCGCGCCAACCGGCGAGCGAACCGCCCGAGCCAGCGAGCGACTGGACCAGCCTCGAGCAGCGCCTATTCGACGCTGCCGCCTAGCGGTACTCAGCCATCAGGTTGTTGACACCGGGCGATCGGCGCGAGCCCTCCGATAGCTAAGGGGTACCTCGATCGTTGCAATAGCACAGCCCCGGTGGCCACGCCGCTGCGCGCACGTCGCTGGAGTCGAATCGTTACCGGTAGGTTGCTCCGGCGGCAACCACCGCCACCGAGTTCTCGAATGCGCTCGTCGTCGGAGTCGAATCGTTACCGGTAGGTTGCTCCGGCGGCAAGCACCGCCACCGAGTTCTCGAATGCGCTCGTCGTCGGAGTCGAATCGTTTCCGGTGAGCCCACTCGGTTCGCCGTGTTCGGTTGAAGCGCTCGACATTGCCGTTTGGCCACGGGCAGTGCGCTCGGATGAAGCGCTGGTTGGCGTTGATCACGCCCCCGAAGGCGTCTTCGAACTCGTTGGAGGAGCGCTAGCACCAGGAAATAAGCCTCCGGCCAATCGGCCACCGGCGGTGGGCACCAGCTGGTTGGTGAGGTGCCGGGCTGGTGAGGGAACTCGCTCTACTTGACGCCAGCGTAAGAATGCAGGCCACTGACAAACATGTTCACACCGAAGTAGTTGAACAGGAATGCGCCGTAGCCGACCAAGCCAATCACGGCTGCCTTGCGACCTCGCCACCCAACGGTGGCCCGCGCGTGCAGGTACCCGGCGTAAACCACCCAGGTGATGAAGGCCCAGGTCTCCTTGGGATCCCAGCCCCAGTAACGACCCCAAGCGTTCTCGGCCCAGATGGCACCGGCGATGACAGCAAAGGTCCACAACGGGAAGACAAACGCGTTGATTCGGTACGCCATTGCGTCGAGCCGTTCGGCGTTGGGCACCCGCGATGACAGCCACCCTTGAACTTGACCATTGCCCCGATCGGCAGCCAGTGCTGCGGCGGCCTTCTTCTCCGCCCGGTCACGCACCAGGTACAGCACAGTCACGAACGCACCGACAGTGAATGCACCAGCGCAGATGATCGCCGCGCTGACGTGGATCGCCAGCCAGTACGACTTCAGCGCCGGGACGAGTTGGGCGCTCTCGGTGTAGAGCACGGTGACTGCGGTTCCCAGCGTCAGAAGCACCGCGCCGGAGACAAAGACCCCGAGCCAGCGGACATCGCGTCGGGTGGAAATCCCGAGGTACACGGCCGAGACCGCGAATGCGGAGGCCAGCGAGAACTCGTACATGTTGCCCCACGGGGGCCGACCCGCCGAGACACCGCGGGCGATGACGCCAGCGGCGAGCATCAGCGTTGCCAGCCACATCAACGAGGTGCCGATGTTTCCGGCCTTGCGGCCGGGGATTACCGGAACCGCGGCATCCTCGTCGTTGTTCTCCGTCGGGGGACGGTCAGCCGTCGTGGTGGTTCCAGCTGCGGCACTCACGCGCTGTTGGGCTGCCAACGTCACCGCGCGGCCCTTGGTCGCTGTGGATTCGCGCTTGGCCAGTGCCGGCTGATCCGCCACCTCGGCCCTGCCACGGCCTGCTGCCATGGATGCCGCGAAGGCAATGAAGGACCCCGTATACGCCGCCATGGACGCATAAACGAGGGTATTGCTGAGCTGCGCAAGCGAGGTGTCTACCGCCATTGTCAGGTTACTCCCGATCATCTGCGCGGCCGGTGGCCGCGGAGCCTTCGCCTAGTGTGCCCTCTTCGTCTTCTGGTTTGGGCGGCGCCATGCTCATCACAGCCTCTCCGACCTGATCGATGGCTGGGCGCAACCCAGCCTCGTCAGTTCTGGACAGGCCAGCCACCTCGACCCGATTGTCGGCGTCGCTGGACTTGGTCACGCGCACCCAGACTCGACGCCGCGGCACGAACAGCGAGGCCATGAGGCCAGCGATGGCAAACAGCGCGGCAATGAGGGCCGGCTCCTTACCCGGATCATGGGCGACGTCAAAGGTTGCATATTCCGATACCCCGGTGAAGGTGACGGTGCCACGCCCATTGGGCAGCTGCCAACTTTCGCCAGGGCGAATGGCTTTGATTCCGGTGCGCTTCATCGATGACATGTCCAGCCGGTACACGTTCTGCGGGACTCCGTTGTCCAAACCGAGGTTGCCCTCCCAACTGGAAAGAAACACGGCTGGATCGTTAGCGGCCGGGAAGGTCGAGATCGGACCCTTCATCGGATCGATGAATGCCGTGGGCAGGAAGATACCCTGCAGTCCGAGCTGCGGATCTGCGTCGGGCATCTTGACCACGCCGTTGGACGAGAAGTTCGCATCCGAGGGCAAGAAGACCGTCGGGGCGTCGTAGATAACCTGGCCCTTCGGGTCGGTGACCTTGATCTGCGGTGCGTACCCGTGACCGATCAGGAAGACTTTGGCACCGTCGACGTTCAGCGGTGAGTTGACCGCGATGGTCTTGGTTCGGTTGGGTGCGCCCGGCTCATCCCGGTAGGTGACGTCGGCCGAGAACTCCCTCGGAGCGCCGCGCTGCTCCCCGTCTTCCTGGTAGCTGGCCTTGAAGTCATCGAGGGTAAACGAGAACGGCGGCAGGTCACTCGGGGAAACCATTCGACCGGGTTTGAACGTGTCGTACTGGGTGATGGTGTCGGAGAAACCCTCACCCTCGACCACCAGTGTCTGACCTCGCCACCCGAACAGGCCGCCGAACGCCACCGCGAACAGCAACACCAGCACCGCAACGTGGAACACCAGGTTCCCTGTCTCGCGCAGGTACCCCTTTTCGGCACTGACCCACCCGGTAGTGCCATCGAACTCGCTGCTGATGACACGCCACCGCCGGGCCTGCAGGTACTCCGCGGACTTGTCGAGGACGTCTTGCGGCGCGATCGTGTCCGGGGTGGTCAGCCAGGAACGGGACTCGGCGAAACGGGACAACCTCGCCGGAGCCGCCGGTGGGGCAGCACGCATCGCTCGCCAATGCAGCCGTGCCCGTGGCAACACGCAGCCGGTGATGGACACGCAGAGCAACACGTAGATCGCGACAAACCATGGGGCGGCAAACACATCGAAGAACCCGATGCTGTCGAAGAACGCTCCTAGCCCGGGTTTGTCGGTCAGGTACTGGGTGACCTTGGCGGCGTCGGTGCTGCGCTGTGGCAATAGCGATCCGGGGATGCTCGCCAGCGCAAGTAAGAAGAGCAAGAGCAGCGCGGTGCGCATGCTGGTGAGTTGGCGCCAAGCCCACCGGAGCCAGCCGCCAGGGCCGAGCTTGATGCCTGGCGTGGTCGAGTCCGCTGGCTGGGTGCTGAGGCCGGCCGTGGCGTCATCAGAACGGGTGGTCGCCTCGTCACCGAGGGCACTGGAGTCGTCGGGAGCGTCAACCGTCCGCTCAGCCACCTAGCTCACCATCCCCGACAGGCGCTGGCGTCAGAGCGGAACATTGAAAGCACCTGCCCACGCGCGCAGTTGGACGGTGAGCTGATCCCACAGTCCGGTCACGAGCAGCACTCCCACGAGCACCAACATGCCACCGCCGACGCGCATGACCAGTTGGTAGTGCTGTTTGACCCACGTGAGTGCTCCTGCCGTTCGCCTGAAGGCCAACCCTACGAGCATAAAAGGAAGACCTAGCCCCAGACAGTAAGCGAAGCTCAAAACAGCGCCTCGCACAGCACTGCCCTCGGTCGCCGCCAGACCCAACACCGCCGACAGCGTCGGCCCGATGCAGGGGGTCCAACCCAAGCCGAACAAGAACCCGAGCAGTGGGGCTCCCCAGATCCCGAAGGTTGGGGCGCGGTGAATCCGCCACTCACGCTGCAGACCAGGGATCCAGCCACCGAACATCAACCCCATCACGATCACGACGAGCCCGAGCACCCGTTGGATCGTGGTCGCGTACTCGAACAACCATTGACTGAGCGCGCCAAATGCCGCGCCGAGGCTGACGAATACCACCGAGAAGCCCAAGACGAATAGGGCCGAACCGAGTACGACGCGGGACTTGCGACGTGTGCCCGGCTCAATGGAATCCTCCGCGAGTTCCGCCCCTGTCAGTCCGGTGATGAAGGACAGGTAGCCGGGGACAAGTGGCAGCACACATGGGGAAAGGAACGACAGGAGGCCGGCCAGCATGGCCAGCGGCAGCGCCAACAGCAACGACCCGCTCACCACGGTTTGTTCCGCGGAAGCGATGCCGAAGGTCAATGCTGACGTGCTCACGCTGACGGGCCGGGCTCGTTCACCAGTTCGGTCAGCAGGTCGCGCAATTGCGTTCGATCGGCTTTGCCGAGGATGCGGCCAGCTACCCGGTTGTCCTTGTCGATCAGCAGTGTCGATGGGATTGCTTGCGGCGGCAGCGTGTCCCGGAACTGCAGTTGAATCTGTCCATCGGGATCCCACACATTCGGGTAGCTGATCTCAAACCGACTGACGAATGCCTGCGCCGAGGCCTTGCTGTCGCGTGTGTTCAGGCCGACGAACTGGACCCCCTGCGAGGCCATTTGGGTTGCCACTTCCTCAAGACCGGGCGCCTCGGCCCGACACGGCGCGCACCACGAGGCCCACACGTTCACGGCGACGACTTTGCCCTTCAGCGAGGCAAGGTCGAACGGGTCACCATCCAGCGTCGTGCCAGTGACGGCCGGTGCCGGTTGACGTTCGGCCGGCGGCAACAGCACCGAGGTGCCATCACCGGCGATGAAGCGTGATTGTCCGCCACCCGATGAGCCGGTGGCACTCCCACAGGCCGCGAGCAGGGAGATTGCCAATACGCCGAACAACGCGACCGCTGCGGCGCGCAGCATCGACATGCGCGGTGTTCGGTGGGCGTTCATCGATCAGGCTCCAGCGCCTCTGTGTGCCCTGGCCACCAGGTCGGCGGCAGGCTCGCTATAGGTGATGGTTTGGAGTCTGTCGTCGTCGAAGGTCAGCGACGTCAATGACGCCAGATTGCATTGGCGCCTGCGCGGGTCATGCCATAGGCGGCGGTTCTCCGCGGCAAGTCGGGTAGTCCATACCGGGAGCTGATGGCTGACCAGCACGACTTCGTGTCCACTGGCCGAGAGCTTGGCGTCAGCGATCGCAGCCGCCATCCGGTCGGCGATCTGCGTGTACGGCTCACCCCACGACGGTTTGAACGGATCCCACAGATACTTCCAGTACTTGGGTTGGGATAGCACCCCATCGCCGACTGCTACTCGTTTGCCCTCGAACCGATTCGCCGCCTCGATGATCCGATCGTCAGTGCCGATCGGGAGTCCATGTGACTCGGCGATGGGAGCAGCCGTCTGCTGCGCCCGCTCAAGCGGTGACGCCCGCACCTCGATGATGTCGCGGCCGGCGAGAGCCTTGGCGACTTTGGCAGCCATCTCGTGGCCCAAGTCAGACAGCACATATCCGGGCAGTCGACCGTAGAGAATCGACTCGGGGTTGTAGACCTCGCCGTGGCGCATCAGGTGGACGGTCGTGCGTTGACTCATCGGGTTCCTCTGGCTCGTGGCTCGTGGCAGGCAGGCGTCTCAAGCTGCGTGTTCCGCGTGGTCATACGGCGGCGGGGGCAGGGTCGACGGCAGTTGCTGCTGCCGCGGCGGCGGCGGGTAAGGCGGCTTCGATCCGTTCCAAGGCTGCGGCGTCGTGCGCCCCGGAAACGAACCACGCTTCAAAAACCGATGGTGGCAGCGAGATTCCCTGGTCGAGCATGGAGTGGAAGAACGGCCGATAGCGGAACCCCTGCGCTGCGCGAGCTTGGTCGAAGTTCGTGACGGCGTGATCGGTGAAGAAGACACTGAACAAGTTGCCAGCGAACTGCACGACGTGTTCCACGCCGGCGCCCGAGAGCGCCGCACTTGTCATTGCCGCGACCGCCGCAGCGGTGCTGTCCAGGTGCGCATACAACTCGGCGGTGCAGTTGCGCAGCGTCGTCAGACCGGCGGTGACTGCCACCGGATTACCGGACAACGTGCCGGCTTGATACACCGGGCCCGACGGCGCCAATTGCTCCATGATGTCGGCTCGACCGCCGAAGGCCGCAGCAGGTAATCCCCCGCCCATGACCTTGCCGAAGGTCAGCAGGTCAGGCGCCCAATCCTCCTGCGCGGCTTCCAGGCCGTACCAACCAGATCGAGAAACCCGGAAGCCGGTCATGACCTCGTCGCTGATGAGCAGCGCACCGTGGGTCCGGCACAACGTCGACAGCGTTTGGTTGAACCCCGGCAGTGGTGCGACCACCCCCATGTTCGCTGCTGCGGCCTCAGTGATGACACAGGCAATCTGGTCACCGAACTCGGCAAAGGCGGCCGTCACCGCGTCCACGTCGTTGTATGGCACCACGATGGTGTCGGCGGCATTCCCGGTAGTGACGCCCGGGGAATCGGGCAGGCCGAACGTGGCGACCCCGGACCCAGCTGCGACGAGCAGTGAGTCGCCGTGGCCGTGGTAGCAGCCAGCGAATTTGAGGATCTTGGCTCGGCCAGTGAACCCCCGTGCCAGCCGGATCGCGGACATCGTGGCCTCAGTGCCAGAACTGACGAGTCGCACTTGCTCGACAGGTGCGACTCGGGACACGATCTCCTCGGCGAGTTCAACCTCGCCGGGTCCGGGGGCGCCGAACGACAGTCCTCGCTCGCTTGCGGCTGTCACGGCGGCGATGACCGCTGGATGGGCGTGCCCAAGGATCGCCGGACCCCAGGAACCAACCAGGTCGACGTACTCGCGACCGTCCGCGTCGGTGACATACGGCCCGCGGCCGGACACAAAGAAACGAGGCGTTCCGCCGACAGCGCCGAATGCTCGGACAGGGCTGTTCACGCCGCCGGGGGTCACCCGTTGCGCCCGGGCGAACAGTGATTCCGACGTGACCGTTGAGCTGCTCATTCCGACACCCGCCCCATTGGTGAACTGTACGACGGCGGTGTCACATCGACCGGGACCGGTCGCGCAACCAACCCGCGACCTCGGCCGCGTAATAGCTGAGCACCATGGTGGCTCCGGCCCGACGCAAGGAGATCAGCGACTCCATGACCGCAAGATCGCGATCGATCCATCCGTTGGCTGCGGCGGCTTCGATCATCGAGTACTCGCCGGAGACCTGATACGCAGCGACTGGCACATCGGAACGCGCTGCGATATCGGCCAGCACATCCAGGTAGGGCAATCCCGGCTTGACCATCACCATGTCGGCGCCTTCGGCGAGATCCAACTCGACTTCACGAGTAGCTTCGACGCGGTTTGCTGGGTCTTGCTGGTAGCCGTTGCGGTCGCCTGCCAGCGTCGACTCGACCGCGTCGCGGAACGGGCCATAGAACGCAGAGGCGTACTTTGCCGAGTACGCCATGATCGCCGTCGATTCGGCGAATCCGGCGTCATCGAGGGCGGCTCGGACCGCCCCGACCTGGCCGTCCATCATCCCGCTGGTGGCGACCACGTGAACGCCCGCCTTGGCGAGTTCGACGCCCATCAGTTGGTACTGCTTGAGGGTCGCATCGTTGTTCACGTGCCCATGCTCATCGACGAGGCCACAGTGACCGTGTGACGTGAACTCATCCAGACACAGGTCAGCCATGACCACGATGTCGGAACCGACCTCGGCAACAACCTCCCGAACGGCCGAGTTGAGTGGGCCATCCGGGTCGATCGCACCAGATCCCGACTCGTCTCGATGGGCAGGCACCGCGAACAGCATCAGCCCGCCGACGCCGAGTTGGACAGCGTCCCGGGCTGCAGCCACCAATGACTCGCGCGAGTGCTGCACCACACCGGGCATGGACGTGATTGGCCGCGGCTCGGGCAGATCCTCTCGCACGAACATCGGCAGAATCAGGTCCGCTGGAGCAAGCCGAGTCTGGGCGACTAGGCGCCGCAACGGCGCCGTTCGGCGTAGCCGTCGTGGTCGCGCGGCCGGGTACCCCATGGCGATCAGGTGGCCTTGCGCCGCGATCCGGCGCGACGCCTGGACGGCCGCCACGTCAGGTCACCATTCTCGATGGCCTTCTGTCGCAGCTCTTCGGCATGGGCGGCAAGGTTCGCGGCCAACACCATCACGTTCGGCGTATCGGCGAGCACATCTACCCGCAATCCGTGTTCGCCAGCGGCTTCGGCTGTCTGCGGGCCGATGCAGGCGACAACGGTGCAGGCGTGGGGCTTGCCCGCGATTCCCACGAGGTTGCGCACGGTGCTCGACGAGGTGAACATGACCGCATCGAAACCACCGGTCTTGATGGCCTCGCGCGTCTCGGCCGGCGGCGGTGCTGCGCGCACGGTCCGGTAGGCGGTGACGTCGTCAACCTCCCACCCCAACGACTGCAGGCCTGCGGCCAATGTTTCGGTGGCGATGTCCGCCCGCGGCAGGAAAACGCGATCGATCGGGTCGATCTCGGCGTCGTAGGGAGGCCATTGGGCAACCAGCCCCGCGCTGCTCTGATCGTCCGTTGGAACGAGGTCGGGCTTGACGCCAAACGCAATCAACGCCGCGGCGGTCTGCTCCCCGACTGCGGCAATCTTCAGTCCGGCCATCGCGCGAGCATCGAGCCCGTAGTCCTCGAACTTCTCCCGCACTGCCTTGACCGCGTTGGCACTGGTGAAGGCGATCCACTGGTAGCGGCCGGAGACCAGCCCTTGGATCGCACGCTCCATCTGCTGAGGTGTTCGGGGCGGCTCGACCGAGATGGTCGGAACCTCCACCGGCACAGCGCCGTACCGGCGCAACTGCTCGGACAGCGACGCCGCTTGCTCCTTGGTCCGAGGCACGAGCACGCGCCAGCCGAAGAGGGGCTTGGTCTCGAACCACGAGAGTTTGTCGCGCGAGTTGATGACCTCACCGATCACCACGGTTCCCGGACCAGCCTGCTTGGCCGCCTTGACAGCGGCGGGCAACTCTTCCAGGGTGCTGGCGATCGTCCGCTGCTCAACGGTGGTGGCTCCCCGGGTGATAGCGATCGGGGTGTCCGCCTTGCGACCGGCGGCCAGCAGGGCCTTGGAGATCTCGACTGCCTTGTCCGCGCCGTCGCGGACCACGACCGTCAGGCGGGGGCTGGCCAACTCGGCCCAGTCCTCGACACTGTCCGCGTCAACGATCCGCAGCTCCTTGGCCTTGCCGGCCAGCAACGGGAAACCACCGTAGGCGGCCACGCCCGTCGTGACGGAGACACCCGGAGCGATCTCGAACGGGATCTTGGATCGGTGAAGTGTGTTTGCCTCGGCCGCGATCGCACCGTCGAGGATCGGGTCGCCGGAGTACAGCCGCACGACGGTCTGGCCAGTGCGGGCGTGTTCCACCACCTTCTTGGCGCGAGCGGGTCGTTCGAGCGGAAGTCCGTCCTCGTTGACCACTGGCACCAGTTCTGCCTCCGGCGCGTACCGGGCAGCAATGCCGGTGACATCCGCGTCGGCAACGACGGCGTCCGCGTTGGCAAGCAACGCAATGGCGCGAACGGTGAGCAATTCGGGGTCGCCTGGGCCCGCGCAGACCAGCGAGACGCTGCCGAGCGGACGGGTTGACTTGCGTGGGCGTGCTGTTGTCACAGTGATGGTTCTCCCAAGAGGTGGGCCGCACCAGCGGCGAGCATTGCGACGGCCAATTGCCGTCCCAACTCGCCTGCATCGCTGGCAGGACCGGTAGCGGACATGCGGATCACACGCGTTCCGTCGGCCCCAGCGGTCAGGGCCTCCAAATGCACATGGTTGTCGGGCGCGCTGGACGACGTGATTGTCGCCAGCGCTCCGACGGGCGCTGAACAGCCCGCTTCGAGCCTGTTCAGCAGGGCACGTTCCGCCGTAACGGCAACGTGAGTCTGTGGATCGTTCAATTCGGCCAACGCGCGCGCCAACTCCGGATCGCGATTTGCCAGGTCGGCACGAGATTCCACCGCGAGCGCTCCCTGCCCCGGTGCCGGCAGGATGTGCTCCGGATCGATTGCCTCGGTGATGGCCGCGTCCCGGCCCAGCCGAGTCAAGCCAGCGACTGCCAGCACCACTGCGTCCACTTCACCATCGGTGACTTTGGCCAGCCGAGTGTCGACGTTGCCACGAATGTCGACGATCTCCAAATCCGGCCTCAGCGCGCGCAACTGCGCCGCCCGCCGGGGCGAACCGGTACCAACCCGGGCACCAGGGCCCAGTTCGGCGAGGGTCTGCCCATCGTCTGCACACAAAGCGTCGCGTGGATCCTCGCGTACCGGGATGGCGGCGATGGCCAGGCCGCGGTGTTCGGCAGTCGGAAGGTCCTTGAGTGAATGGACAGCGATCTCGGCATCGCCAGCCAGGACAGCGTCGCGAACAGCCCCTACGAAAACGCCCGTGCCTCCGATAGTGGACAACGCTTCGGTGCTGACATCGCCCGTTGTGACAACTGGTGAAAGCACGACGGAGCGACCGCAAAGCTCGGACAGTCTGGCCGCGACCTGACTGGCCTGCGCCATCGCCAGTGGGCTTCGGCGAGTGGCAATCCGCACGGTGTCGTCAGCGCTCACTTACTCCACCCGCCGTCGAGTTCAGGTACGTCGGTGGGATCCAGGAGTTCGGGGCTGGCTTCGGACAGGGACGAGACGGACTCCGGGTCCAGGTCAAACAACGCGTGCAGCGCCTCGGCGTATCGCTGACCGTCGGGATCGGCAGCGAACTGCTTCATCCGGACCGTCGGGGTATGCAGCAAGGTGGAGACCGTGCGGCGCAGGGTGCGCTCAACGGCTTCGATTGCGACATCGGACAATTCAGGGTGGCGCAGCCTGAGCCGCTGCAACTCAGCTTCCAGCACCATGTCTGCCTTGGCGCGCAACGAGACCACGATGGGCTCTACTCGGATCGCCGCCTGGGCTGCCAGGAAGTCCTGCACCTCAGCTTCAACCATGAGTTGGGAAGCTTCAAGTTCCGCCTGCGGAGCTTCTGCGCCTGGAGCCCCAGCAAGATCGGCCAAGTCGATGCGGGTGACGTTCGGCAGTTGGGCGATGGACTCGTCAGTGTCATGTGGCAGCGCTAGATCGACGACGACCAGTGGCCGATCGGGCCGCTGGGACATGGCGGCAGCAACGGTGTCGAAGTCGATCACCAAGCCGTTCGCCCCGGTGGCACTGACCACGACGTCAGCAGCAGCGATGCGCGCAGGCAAATCATCGATCCGAATCGCGGTCGCTCCCACCGAAGTCGCCGCCCGTTGCGAGGACTCAGCCGTCCTGCTCGTGATGTTCAGGTCGGTGACGCCGCGGTTGGCCAGAGTCTGCAATGCAAGCGAACTCATCGCTCCAGCACCGACGACAATCGCGGTCTGATCCGCAAGGTTGCCGAGGATGCCGGTGGCCTCGTCGAGTGCCACCGACACAACCGAAGCCCCGTGCCGGTCAATACCTGTCTCGCTGTGAACCCGCTTGCCGACCCGGAGGGCGGATTGGGCCAGGTCATTGAGTGCCCGGCCGGCATTGCCCGCATCTTGGGCATCGCGCAGGGCCCCGCGTACCTGGCCCAGGATCTGTTGTTCGCCGACGATCATGGAGTCCAACCCACTGGCCACCGAGAACATGTGGCTGACCGCGCGTTCTTCGAAGTGCACGTAGAGGTGCGGAGTCAGCGCATCGCGCGAGACCCCGGAATGCTTGGCCAGTCGCTCGGCCACATCGTTGACCGCACCGTGAAATCTGACCACGTCAGTGGTGACCTCGATGCGGTTGCAGGTACTGACCACCATCACCTCAGCGACATACGGCGAGGCAGCGATGTCGTTGCGAAGGGAGGCAATCGAGTCCGTTTGGGCCGCGATCTGGTCGAGCAACGCGACCGGGGCCGTTCGGTGGCTGACACCGACAAGGAGCAGGCTCATACTTCAGCGCCCAGGGCGGAGACCAGCTCGGAGTCCTGCGATCGGCGCTGTTCATGAAACGCCAGAATCTGCAGTTCCGTCGCCAGATCGACTTTGCGAACCTCGACGCCATCGGGAACGGTCAGAATCACGGGGGCGAAATTGAGGATGCTGGAGATGCCAGCCAACACCAGTCGGTCGCAGACATCTTGGGCGACTTCGGCCGGGGTTGCGATCACTCCGATCGCGGGTTGTCCGGCCTGGATGACCGCCTCGAGCTCGTCGAGGTGTTGAACAACGGCTGGAACGGAAGAGCCGGCCGCCAGGTCAACGACGTTCAGCGGACCAACCACCGCACCCACCCGTTGCGGGTCGGAATCCAGCAGCCCAACAATCCGGAATCCTCGAGAGGCAAAGCCGCCGTAATTCGCCAACGCGGAGCCCAGGTTGCCGACGCCAACAATCACGACTGGCCAGTCGTGTGTCAGTCCCAACTCACGCGCGATTTGGTAGACCAAGTAGGCGACGTCGTAGCCGACTCCACGTGTTCCGTAAGAACCAAGGTGGGACAAATCCTTGCGCAGTTTGGCGCTGTTGACCCCGGATGAGTGTGCCAATTCCTCACTGGAGACGGTCGTGACACCAAGTTCTTGCAGCGAGGTCAACACGCGGTGGTAGACGGGGAGCCTGGCAACGGTCGCTTCGGGGATACCCCGGCGAGCGGTCACTAGAACCTCCGGTTGCGCGAAGCGATGTGCGGACGGTCCGGCGGTGGCTCGTGCTCTGCACACGCCGGGACTGCAACAGGATACGACGCAAAGTGCACGAATGCACAAAGTTGCCGGACGAACATGTCCGATAATCGGACGCTAGCGGCTATCAGTCAGTTTCTTGCGCAGCCGGGCTGGATCCACTCGCCAAAAGTCGTGCTGCTTGCCGTCGACGAGGGTCACCGGGATCTGCTCCCAGTAACGGTCGGCGAGCTCGGGGTCGTCCAGGATTGATAGCTCCTGCCAGCCGATCCCCAGCTCGGCACAGACCTGCTCGATGACTGCGCGGGCGTCGGCACACAGATGACAATCGGGCTTGCCCACCAAGGTGACACGCGGTTCGGACTCATTCGCCATCGTCGACGGTGCCGGTCAGCCGGATTCTTCTGCCGCAGCCGATTCGGTGTCCTCGGCTTGCGCTTCTGCCTCAGCGATCAGATCAGCGGCACTGGTCTCGTGGCCCGGCTGAGCTCTGAGCCACCCCTTCATCACCTTGCCGGTAACCGAACGTGGCAACTCGTCAACGAGCTCAACGATGGTGGGCGTCTTGAACCGTGCGAGCCGGGTCTGGGCGAATTCGACGATGTCTTCCGGGGTCACGGTGATTCCCGGTTTGGCGACCACCAGGGCCTTGACCGCCTCGCCGGTATAGGGATGCGCGACGCCAAGCACGGCGACTTCGCGCACGCCGGGAGCCATCGCGATGACCCCTTCGACCTCTGCCGGGTAGACGTTGAACCCGCTCACCAGGATCAGGTCAGTACGGCGATCGACCAATCGGAGGTCGCCGTCAAAATCGGCGATGGCCACATCCCCGGTGGCGAACCAACCTTCAGCGTCCGGGCCGTCAGAGCTATCCGGCCAGTACCCGGAGAACAGGTTGGCTCCCTGGATGACGATTTCGCCCGGGTCGCCCTCAGCGACCGCCTGGCCGGAATCGTCCATCAGTCGCAAGTAGATGCCCGGCAGTGAGTGGCCAACCGAGCCGGGTTTGGACTTGCCACCGACAACGGTGGAGCAGATCACCGGGGAGGCTTCGGTCATGCCATAGCCCTCCCAGATGGTCAGCCCTGCCGTACTGAACTGCTGGAATACGGCCGGCGGAAGCGGTGCCGCGCCCGACGCCATCATCCGGACGCCACCCAACTGCTGCCCGATGTCCGGCACCGCCGACCACGCGACGTACATGGGCGGGGCTCCGGCGATGTTGGTGACCTTGTTCGCGCGGATCAGATCGAGCGTTGCGTATGGCTCAAACCGGTCGGCGATGATCGCCGTCGCGCCGGTCTTTGCCACCATCCCCAGCGCGGCGTTGAGGGCGTAGATATGGAACATCGGCAGCACGATCAAGACGACGTCAGCTGGCAGCATCGGAGGCGGGTCGGTCACGGCACTGAGTTGGTCGAGGTTGGCCAACAACGCTCGATGGGTCAGCATCGCGCCCTTGGCTTTGCCAGAGGTTCCGGCGGTGTAGATGAGTACGGCCAGGCTCTCCGGGTCGGTCTGTTCAGACGGCGGAGGGGTGGATCCCACCGTCAATCGGCGCCACTCGTCGCTGCCAACTTCCACCACCGGCACTTCTTTGCCAGCCGCTGCTCGCACGGCCTGGGCGGTGCCACGGTCCGCGACCACCAGCTTCGCTCCCGACGACCGCAGGACTGCGTCGATCTCTGCCGGGGTATATGAGGTGTTCATCGGTACAGCGACCAGACCAGCGCGAAGGATCCCGAAATAGCTGGTAACGAACTCCAGACTGTTCCCAATCACGATCGCGACTCGGTCACCACGGTCCAGGCGTCGAGCAGTCAGCCCACCGGACACCGCATGGACCAGGCGATCCAGTTCTGCCCAACTCGTCGTTCGGCCGGCGGACACGACGGCAGACACGTCTGGCCGCGTTGCGGCGGCGTCCTGAACAAGGTCAGCGAGGTTGGCTCCCACGACCGCGAGTCTCCCACAGGTCATCGTGGCTAAGGTGACCGTGTGAGCAACCTCGGGTCCGGCGGTCCGCTCGATGGCGCGCCCATTGCGTCTTCACTCGGCGGCTTCGGGGTGGAGTTCGGACGGTTCGGCCCGGTTGACGTCGATCCAGAGGCTGGCGCGTTCTTCGACATCGACAACACCATCGTGCGGGGAGCAAGCATCTTCGCGCTGGCACGGGGACTCCTGCGCCGCAAGATCCTCACGCCGGCAGACATGCTTGGGTTCGGCTGGAAGCAGGCCAAGTTCGTGCTGGCGGGAACCGAAGACCTTGACGATATGGCCAAAATCCAGACGTCGGCCCTCGAAATCATCAAAGACCAACCCGTGGACGAGATGCGGGGCATCGCTGACGAGGTCTTTGAGAAGTACATGGTCGACAAACTGTGGCCCGGAACCTTGGCAATCGCACAATCACACCTCGATGTCGGTCAGCGAGTCTGGCTCGTGTCCGCCACTCCCATTGAGGTTGCCGAGGTCATCGCCGATCGCCTCGGCTTGTCCGGTGCGATTGGCACTCGATCGCAGATCGTTGATGGTCGATACACCGGCAAGCTCATCGGAGTGCCGATGCATGGCGAGGCCAAGGCCGAGGCCGTGCGCGAGTTGGCCGAGGAACTTCAGCTAGACCTGAGCAAGTGCTCGGCGTATTCGGACTCGGCCAACGACATCCCCATGCTGTCGCTGGTAGGTAACCCGGTTGCCATTAATCCCGACCACGAATTGCGCGGGCGGGCGCGCACCCAGGGCTGGCAGATTCGCGACTATCGCTCCCGACGCTTCGCCTTGAAGATAGGCGTCCCGGCAGCGGCCCTCCTTGGTTTCGGATCGGGTTTGGCCCTCGGGGCGGTTCTGGGATCCAGGACTCCGGCCGCAGGCTGAGGGGCCCAGCGGCGGCATTCGCACTCGTTCCGTTCCTGCCAACAGCCCTTCCGGAGAGGCGGTCATGAGTCCAGACCACAGCGTTCCCCACCCGTTGCCCGTCAACGAGCGCACCAAGGTGCGGCGGCTGCCGGAAAACTCGACGCCGGATCGCGACGCGATGAACGCGATCCTGGATGAGGCATTGGTCGCCCACGTTGGCTTTGTCGACGAGCACGGCCTGCCCGTGGTGATTCCCTGCGCCTACGCGCGCCGTGGCGACGAACTACTCCTGCACGGCTCCCAGGCCAGTCGCATGTTCCGGACGATTCGAGCCGGTGCGCCGATCTGCATCACCGTGACGCTGCTGGACGGACTGGTCTACGCGCGGTCGCTGTTTGAGTCCTCGATGAACTACCGCAGCGTGACGATCTTCGGTGCGGGCGAACTGGTGGACGCCGACGAGCAATTCGATGCGCTGCTCACATTCAGCGAGCATGTGATGCCGGGTCGTCAACACGACGTCCGACCCACGTTGGCCAAGGAACTCAAAGCGACCATGGTCATCCGGGTTCCGCTCGAGGAGGCATCGGTGAAGATTGGCGCCGCCGACGGAGAAGAGCCGACCGAGGATCGGACACTGCCCCATTGGGCCGGCGTGCTGCCGCTGCGACTGGTCGCCGGCCAACCGGTCGACTCCCCCGACTTGACCGAGGGCATTCCGGTGCCGGACTACGTGCTGGACCATCCGTTGCGGCGCGGGTTGTAGCGCGTTCGAGTCTGCCTGCCGCAGAGCTGCACCGAGAGTAACCCTGCTTAGAGGAATACCGAGCGCCGCTGAACCAGCAGGCGATACAGGGTCTGCTGGATGGTCTCGCGGACTTGGTCCGTCAGGTTGAAGACCAGCATCGGATCGTCGGCAGCAGTTTCCGGGAAGTCGTCGGTGTAGATCGGCTCACCAAACTCGATGATCCACTTGCTGGGCAACGGGATCATCCCGAGGGGGCCAAGCAGCGGGAACGTTGGCGTGATGGGGAAGTAAGGCATCCCAAGGATCCGCGCCAGGGTCTTGGCATTGCCGATGATCGGGTAGATCTCCTCGGCACCAACGATGGCACAGGGAATGATCGGGGTCTTGGTCTTCAGCGCCGCCGAGACGAAGCCGCCACGGCCGAACCGTTGCAGCTTGTAGCGCTCGCTGAACGGCTTGCCGATGCCTTTGAATCCCTCGGGCCAGACGCCGACGAGCTCGCCGTTGTTCAGCAGTCGCTCTGCGTCGGGCGCACACGCCAAGGTGCTGCCGCTCTTACGCGCGTATTCGCCCACGACGGGGGTCTGGAAGACCAGGTTTGCCCCGAGCATTCGCAGTTGCCTGCGCGACGGGTGATGATCCAGCAGCGCGACCGACGTCATCAGCGCGTCGAGGGCGACAGTGCCAGAGTGGTTGGCGACAACCAGCGCGCCGCCGGTATCCGGGACGTTCTCGAGCCCGCGGGTCTCGACCCGGAACCAACGCGAGTACAGCGGCCGCAGCGGCGCAGTCAGCACCCGATCGGTCAGTTCGCGGTCGTAGCCGAACTCGTCGACCTCGTAATCGCCGGTGATCCTGCGCCGGGCGAATGCGAGCAGGTTGGCGACTTTGCGGTCCCAGGGCACCGGATCTGGTTCGGCGCCGGGCAAAGGTGCGTGTTCGCGCTCCGGCTCGGCTTCCTCGTGGTGCGCCGCAGCGGCGGAACCGCCAGCACCACCGGCACTGCGGCCGCGACTCGAAGCTGCGGGCTTCTTGGTCGTCCGCTTGGCCGCTGGCTTCTTACGTGCTCGCGCCTTCTCGTCGCGGTTCTTGATGGGAATAACACGTGCGTCAGCCATCGCCAACGCCCCTTCCGGTCAGTAGCGAAACGAGCTGGTCTTCGACTGCCTCAACGCGTTCTGGTGGTAGCAGTCGATTGAGCTTGTGGGCGCGCACGAACGAGTCGAAGGTCTCTGGGGTGGTGTGCTGCGGGGTGAATCCGAAGATCGTGCGCATTCGAGTTGTGTCGACACCTCGGCCGTAGGTCAAAAAGCGAACCTGTTCCGGTGAGAAATCCGCGAGTCCCAGCCTGCGCACTGCCGCGCCCACCGCGCCAGAGAAGGCCGCCGGCACCCGCATGATGGGTCGACCGGCCCGCCGAGCTGCCTGGCTGAGCATCAGGATGTGATCGCCGGCCACGTTGAAGGTGCCGGGACGGTCATCCATCGTGGCTTGCCGGAGCGCTTCCAAACCGTCGTCCTCGTGGATGAACTGAAGCCTGGCGTCGTGCCCGAGCGGAATCGGGATGACGGGTAGTTCGAAATACGAGGACATCGGCGTATCGACTCGCGGGCCGAGGAAGTTGGCGAATCGCAAGGTGGTGACGTCGACGTCGGGGCGGCGCCTGGCGAAGCCACGAACGTATCCCTCGACCTCCACCGAATCCTTGGACCAGCCAGAACCGGGGGTGTGCTTGGGTTCCATGTCCTCGGTGAACATCGCCGGATCCTTGGGCCCGGCACCGTAGATCGAGGTCGATGATTTGACGACCAACTTGCGCACGCTCGGAGCCTTTTGACACGCAGCCAGCAGCTGCATGGTGCCGATGACGTTGATCTCCTTCATGGACATCCGACCGCCAGCCTGCACCGGCGTGGCGATGACGCCCATATGCACGACGGTGTCCACCTCGGCGGTATTGATCACCTTGGAGATAATCGGGTTGCGGATATCCGCACGGACGAATTCCGCGCCTCCGATGTCGAGCCGCGGCGGAACCACGTCGACGCCGACAACCCGCTCAATCTCTGGATCCTCAGTCAGGATTCTGGCCATGCGGCCACCGAGGTAGCGCGAAACGCCAGTGACGAGTACGACTCTGGGCACCACAACCTCCAGCTGTGTGAAAAGTCCGCGGAATGTCTACTTCTTGTTGCGGCGCTGAACCCTGGTCTTGCGAAGGAGTTTGCGGTGCTTCTTCTTCGCCATGCGCTTGCGGCGCTTCTTGACCACAGATCCCACGGATGTGCCTCTTTCATGTTGCTGACTGACGCCAGAATTGGGTAGACGGGTCGATGACCCACAGGCGCAACCCTACGCGCTGCGGGTTGATCAGAACATGTATGGGTCGGCTACCAAGCCCATCTCTGGATAGACCGCATCCTCAGTCTTGAGGACCGCGCGGTCAAGGGGGTCCAACATGTCGTAGCCAGCCGACCAGGGATGCGGGTTGATGAGTGCGCCATCGCCCATCGTGGCCGGCGCCTCGACACCGAAGGCGGTCTGCAGCAACGAGCGGTAGGCCATCGGGGTTTCGGTGGACACGTCGATGGCTTTCCCGGCGGCGATCGCGGCCAGATGTGTCCAGGCTCGCGGGACCGCGTCCAGCCAGTCGTAACCTCCGCCGCCGAGCGCAACCCAACGACCGCCACAGAGCTCGTGGGCCAATTCGTGCAGCCGCAGATACGAGGCGCGCTGGCCGTCGACGGTCAGGTTGAGGTTCGCCAGCGGATCGTTACGGTGCGAGTCGCAGCCCTGCTGCGTCACCAGTATCTGGGGCTGAAAAGCCCGCAGCACCTTTGGGACGATGGCATCGAAGGCGCGCAGCCACCCGTTGTCGTCCACGCCCGACGGCAGGGCGATGTTGACGGCCGATCCGCGCGCATCCGGGCCACCCACTTCGTCCGGGCGGCCAGTACCGGGGAACAGGTAGCGACCGGACTCATGGATGGAGACCGTCAGCACGCGAGGATCGTTGTAGAACGCCTCCTGCACACCATCGCCGTGGTGCACGTCGACGTCGACGTAGGCAATGCGCTCAAAGCTGTTGCGCAACAACCATTCGATTCCCACCGCCGGGTCGTTGTAGATGCAGAAGCCACTGGCCGATCCCGGCATCGCGTGGTGCAGCCCACCACTGATGTTGACTGCGTGCAACGCGGCACCGCTTTGGACTGCCCTGACAGCAGAGATCGTCGCGCCACAAACGCGGGCCGCAGCCTGGTGCATGCCAGCAAAGATCGGTACGTCATCACTGCCAAGACCGCGGGCAAGATCTCGGTACCCCGTCCCGTCCGAGGCCCGTCTGACCGAATCGATGTACGGAACCTCGTGAACCCATGCGAGTTGGTCGTCAGTAGCCGGCTCAACGTGTTCGGTCAGTGTCACGTTGGGCCGCGCGAGGACACCCAAGTAATCAGTCAGCTTGTACGCCAGCACGTTGCGGATCGGCGAGAGCGGGTGGCCGGGACCAAAGTCGTAGAAACGCAACTCCTCGTCCCAGATGTAGACCATGTCTCCACTCATGGACCCCACCTCACGCGAGTCAACAGCACCTCACATCACGATCCAGACGCGAGTTCGCTGGAGCGGTCTCTGGCCGCCTCCATCGCCCGCAGGAATGCGGCTCGCACTTTGTGGTCGTCCAGCTCGCGCAGGGCGGCCGCCGTCGTGCCCGCCGGTGACGTGACGTTCTCTCGCAACACGGTTGGGTGTTCGCCGGTTTCGCGCAACATCTTTGCCGATCCATAAAGGGTCTGGACGGCAAGCTCGGTGGCGGTAGCGCGCGGGATTCCCAACAGCACGCCAGCCTCGACCATTGCCTCAACGATGTAGAAGATGTACGCGGGTCCAGATCCGGAAATGGCGGTGACCGCGTCCTGTTGGCTCTCCGGAACGCGGACCACCCGCCCGACAGCGCTGAGGATTTCTTCCGCCCTAGCCAGGTGTTCCTCGTCGCAATGGCGGCCTGGCGAGATGGCCGACATTCCCTCATCGACCAGCGCAGGCGTGTTCGGCATAACGCGAACGACTGCCGAACCCTCGGGTAGCTGCGATTCAAGGAAGGCCGTCGTGATGCCAGCCGCGACCGAAATAACCAGACAGTCGCCAGCGATGTGCGGGGAGATCTCGGCCAAGAGCGCGGACATGTCCTGCGGCTTGACCACGAGCAGGAGGGTTGAGGCGGCCTCGGCCGCCGCAACGTTCGATGACACAGTCACGCCGTAGGTGGCGCGCAGAACCTCGGCGCGATCGGGGCGCTTCTCGGTGATCACCAGGTCGTCTTGCGACCAACGACCACGCAGCAGACCGGTGAGCAGCGCCTCACCCATGACGCCTGCGCCAAAAATTGCGGTCTTTGTCATTGTTGTCGACCCTTTCAGGACCGTGAGGTCATCGCGCGGAGGGCCAGGCCCAGGTTTGCGGGCTTCTCAGCCATCCGTCGGATTAGGTACGGGTACCACTGGTCGCCAAACGGGACATAGACGCGAACCTTCTCGCCCATGGCCGCCAGTCGTCGTTGCTCCTCAGAGCGAACACCGAACAGCATCTGAAATTCGTAGGTGGCGCGCGCCCGCCCGGTTCGAACCGCGACCGCACCGGCAATGTCGATTAGGCGTGGGTCGTGAGTGGCAATCATCGGGTAGCCCTGCCCGGCCATCAGAATCTTCAGGCACCGCACGTAGGACAAGTCCACATCCTGCGGCGACTGGTAAGCGACCGAGGGCGGCTCGGAGTAGGCGCCTTTGCACAACCTGATTCGCGATCCCGCGTAGCTCAGATCACGACAATCCTGTTCGGTGCGCTTGAGGGCAGCCTGCAACACCCCGCCAGTCGTCGGAAAGTCCTTGCGCAACTCCCGCAGCGTCTCCAACGTCAGGTCGGTGGTCTGGTGATCTTCCATGTCCAGGGTCACGGTTGTGCCCACAGTCTGCGCGGCCTGACAGATCAGCCGGGCATTCTCCAAGGAGATCTGCGCGCTGTCGCTGGGTAGTGCTTGGCCCATCGCGGAGAGCTTGAGCGAGACCTCTGCCCGGTCCGTCAGGTCAGCCTCGGCCAGCGCCGCCAACAGTCGGCGGTAGGCCTGCATGGTGGCGTTGGCTTCGTCAACGGAAGTGACGTCCTCGCCGAGGTAGTCGATGGTGCAATGCAGGCCCATTCCGGCCAGATCTGAAGCTGCCCTGACTGCGTCCTCGGTGTGCTCACCTGCCACGAAGCGAGCGACCACTGCGCGGGTCGGTGGGGCGGCGGTCGCGAGGTTCTTGATGGTGCTGCTGCGAGAGGCCGCCAGCAACGTCTGTCGAACGACCACGTGCCCACCTCCACGATCGTCTGTACTGACCTGTCCTGCTTGCCGATCTGCCGTGTCTGTCTGCCGTGCGTGCGTACCTGGTGTGCGTGCATCAACGCCACCTCGCCCGAGGTTATCGGGCAGGCGGTCAGATACGCGCCTGTTGGGGACACTATTGCAGCGGAAAGAGCCGCGACCGCCAGCGGTCGCTTCGCCTGGACGCTACGTCCCCGGCCAGTCGGTGACAGCGTCGAACGGATCTGGTTCGCGCTTTGGCCGAGGCTTGCGTGACGTGGGAACCGGTTCGGACTTGTACTTGGGTAACGGTTTGGTCGGGGTGAGCCAATCCTGAATCGTCGGCGAGACGAGTCGGATGACGTCTTCTTCCGACATTGAGGCCAAGGGGTCAAGGCGCAGCACGTATCGATTGATCGCGACACCCATGAGGTAGCTGGTGATGAGGTTGGCCCGCAGCCTGGCGTCGGGGACACCGATGATGACCGCGAGCCGATCGACGATGTCTTGCTCTACGAGCGACTTCATCCCGGCGACCGCCTTGCCGGTGGAGTTGCCAGCCCGAGCCAGGGCGATCAGGTCGTCCCGGGTCTCCGGGTCGCCGAGAGTCTCAAGGGTGACGCGAGTCAGGCGTTCGCCCATACCCTCCAGGCCGGGCGCGACGAGCTGCGGAATGGCTTTAGCTGGATCGAACGGGAGCCGTAGCGCAGCGGCAAACAGCTTGTCTTTCGACTGGTAGTACTTCGACACCACCTCCGGTGCGACACCGGCCGCGGCAGCGACCGCCTTGACCGAGGTCCTGGCATAACCACGAGCGTGGAACGCAGCGCGGGCCGCATCGAGTACTGCATCGCGAACGTCATCAGTTGCCACGCTAGGTAGCTTGCCAGAGACACCGCGTTTGTGCTTGGTCGCTGGTCCCCATCGGGGGCCACGATTGCGTCAGAGATCAGGAGCGAACGAGGTGCAGTTTCGCGTACGCGAGTGCCTCGGCAAGATCGGCTTCCCGCTCGGCGCGGTTGGCTGCCTTACGGGTCGATACCTCAATGACCACCGTGCCATCGAAGTTGCGCCGTGCGAGGTACTCAAGCACCTCACCGCAGGCCTGGTTGCCACGACCTGGGATCAGGTGCTCATCCTTGGCACTGCCGGAGCCGTCCGCAAGGTGTAGGTGCGCCAACGAATCGCCAAAGTCCCGAGCCATCTGCAGGCCATCGGTTCCACTGACTGCCGTGTGAGACAGGTCGAGCGTGGTGTGGGGATAGTCCTCGTCGCGAACGTCCCATCCCGGCGAGTAGGCAGCCATCTCTCGCGATGCCGCCCGCCAGGGATACATGTTCTCGACGGCAAATCGGATGTCGGTGTCTTGCGCCATCCGCTTGAGACCCCGAACAAAGTCGCGGGCGTAGTCGCGCTGCCACCGGAAGGGTGGATGAACGACCACCGTCGATGCCTCGAACAGTTCGGCGGCCTGCCGGGCCCGCACCAGCTTGCCCCACGGATCGGAACCCCAGACCCGCTGAGTAACGAGCAGGCAGGGAGCGTGCACCGCCAGAATCGGGACGCCGTAGGTGTCGCTGAGCCGACGCAGTTCGGTCGGATCCTGGCTTACCGCGTCGGACATGACCATGACCTCGACGCCGTCGTAGCCGAGGCGGGAGGCGATCTCGAAGGCGGCCGCTGGTGATTCCGGGTACACCGAGACAGTCGATAGAGCGATCTTGGCCGGTGCCGAGGTGACACCGCGAACCTCGATCGAGTCCCCCACGTCCCCAATGCTCACGGGACCAGCCTAAACCGACGCACCCAACGGCTCGCGGTCGTCGTCGTGTTCGTCCACCCGTACTTCAATGAAGCGGCGCAGGAAGACCAACAGTCCTGCCCCGGCCGCGCCGAACGCAACCGCCGTGATGCCCTGATTGTCGAACGTCAGCGCCAGCGCGAAGAACTGCGACAGCGGCGGGATGGCCAGCACCAACAGGAACCCGGCACCCATCACCACCACTATTGCGATTCTGATTGGATTCAGCGGTCGGGCGACCAAGACCAGCACCACCCAAGCGATCGCAAAAAGCGTGATCGCCGCTGAGGTCCGAGCAACCTCCAGCGGCTCACCTTCCGCGAGTACGAGCAGGTACGAGCCGTAGGAGAACACCGCACAGATGATGCCGGCTGGAATCGTGAAGCGCAGGACTCGTCGGAAGAAGCCGGGCTCAAAGCGTTGGGTATTCGGCATCAACGCCAAGAAGAATGCCGGCGTGCCAATGGTCAGCCACGTAATCAGCGTCAAGTGGCGCGGCAAGAAGATGAACTCCACTTGGTAAATGTTGGTGAGGGTCAGAACGACAGTGATCAGCGACATCAGTGCCGAGTAGAACGACTTGGTGAGGAACAGATCGCTCACCCGCTCGATGTTGCCGAGCACACGGCGACCTTCCGCCACGACGTAGGGCAGGACCGAGAACTTGCTATCCAGCAGGACGATTTGCGCCACCGCACGGGTGGCACCAGCACCGGAACCCATGGCGATGCCCAGGTCCGCATCCTTGAGGGCGAGTACGTCATTGACGCCATCACCGGTCATCGCGACGGTGTGGCCGCGACTCTGCAGCGCACCCACCATCGCGCGCTTCTGCGCGGGGGTCACCCGACCAAAGACCCCGTGCGTCTCCAGCACCTCCGCAAGTTCTTCGGTCTCTTCGGGCAACTCGCGCGCATCGAACGGATCGTCGGCCAGCGGGATGCCGGCTTGGGCCGCGATCGCGCCGACAGTGACCGGGTTGTCGCCACTGATCACCTTGACCGTGACTCCCTGCTCCAGGAAGTACTCAACGGTCTGGGCCGCATCGGAACGCAGCCGCTGGTCAATCGCCACCAGCGCGACCGGCTCCAGCGAACCTGGTCCGGCTTCTGCGCTCGGGCCTTGCCCGTCGGTTGCGGTGGAACGTGCCAGCAGGAGCACCCGCGCGCCACCGCTGGCCAACTGATCTGCCCGGGTCTGTGCGTCGTGGGCACTTCCCTTGCCGCCCTGCTGTTCTGCGAGCGCGGTCATCAACACCTCGGGCGCACCGAGTAACCAGGTGCCTTGCCCGTCGAAGCTCGCCCCGGACCATTTGCGCGCCGAGGAAAAGGGGATCACCGACGTCGTTGTCCAGTTGGGTTCGGCGTATTCGGCGGCAACTGCGGCCAGGGTCGGGTTCGGGCTCTCCTCTGAGTGTCCGAGGGCACCGAGCACCTCCTTAACGCTCGCCTCCCCAAGCTCGGAGTCGAGCAGGACAAAATCGTTGACCGCCATGCCCGGTTCGGTCAGGGTGCCGGTCTTGTCAACACAGACCACATCGACGCGGGCAAGTACCTCGACTGCCGGCATCTCTTGCACCAGCGTGCGGCGCTGACCGAGTCGAACCACCGCCACCGCCATCGCGACGCTGGTGAGCAGCACCAAACCCTCCGGCACCATCGTGACAACGCCAGCCACCGTTCCCGATAGGGCCTGTTGCCAATTGGGGGCCGATTCCAACTGGGAGATGAACAGCAGCGTCCCCAGCGGGATGAGGACCCATGTGATGGTGCGAACGAATCTCATGATCGAGCCCATGAGCTCTGATTGCGTACTGGAGAACGTTCGAGCCTCGGACGTCAACTGGGTGGCATAGGAGTTGGCGCCGACTCTGGTGGCACGCATGAGGCCACTGCCGGAAACCACGAATGAGCCACTCATGACCTCGTCACCGACGAGCTTGTGAACTGGGTCGGCCTCACCGGTCAGCAGGGACTCGTCGGCTTCAAGTCCAGTCGCCGTCAGCATCTCGCCGTCGACCACGATCTGATCGCCGGTGGTCAGCACGACGACGTCACCGCGGACCAAATCGTCTGGCGACAACTCAACGTCCTCACCATCGCGGCGAACGACCGGTTTGACCTCGCCGATCAGCGACAGCTTCTCCAGCGTCCGCTTGGCGCGGTATTCCTGCACGATTCCGATCGCGGAGTTGAACACGATCACGAACCCGAAAAGCGAATCCTGAATCGGCGCTCGGGCGATGAACATCAGCGCCCACAGCGAGCCGATCACGATGTTGAAACTGGTAATCGTATTCTCGCGGATGATGCTGCCGAGGCTGCGGCTGTTGGCCTGCTTGACGTGGTTGGTCTCGCCGGCCGCAACGCGTTGCGCGACTTCCGCCGCTGTCAGGCCGACGGCGGGATCTGCCACGGTCACGGCATCGTCGGGGCTCAAATCTCCGGCCCGTCGGAAACGCCCAGACCATCGAGGCGGCGCAGGATCACGCCTTCCCGCAGAGCCCACGGGCAGATGCGCAACTCATCGATGTCGAAGATGTCCATTGAGGCCTCCGCGACCAGTGCACCGGCGACGAGTTGGTTGGCTCGCCCAGCAGACACGCCAGGGAGTTGCGCTCGCTCACTTGCCGTCATGGCAGCAATCTTGGGAATCCATAGCTTAAGGTCATCGCGTCGTAGCAGCCGCTCGACGTAGGGCCCCTCGTCGGAGGCCGGTGCGCCGGTGATGCGCGCGAGCTGGCGGAAGGTCTTGCTCGTCGCAACCGTCAATTGCGGATGCCCATAGCGGCTGAGCTCACCGGCGACCTGCCCGATCTCAACGCGAACGTAGCGACGCAACGACTTGAACTCATCCTTCTTCGGCGGATCGTGGTCGAAGTGATCGCGAGTCAGGCGACCCGCGCCGAGGGGAACCGAGATGGCGGTGTCGGGGTCTTCGTCGGCACCAATCGCCAACTCCAAGGAGCCGCCACCGATGTCGAGTACGCGCAGTCGGCCACTGCTCCAGCCGAACCAGCGGCGGGCGGCCAGGAACGTCAATCGGGCCTCGTCAACCCCGCTCAGTACGCGCAGCTGGATGCCAGTCCGGTTGGCAACTTCATTGAGGACCTCTTGCCCGTTGGCGGCCTCGCGGATTGCCGAGGTGGCGAAGGCCATGACCTCAGTGACTCCGACCTCCTCGGCGACCTCCAGTGAACTCCGGACGAAGTCACAGAGCAGATCGACTGCCGCCGGCTTGATCGAACCGTCGTCTCGGAGGTACTCGGAGAGCTTCAATTCGGTCTTGTGCGAGTGCGCGGGAACCGGCGCACCGCCACGGTGGGCATCCACCACCAACAGATGCACCGTGTTGGAACCAACGTCGAGTACTCCTAGTCGCACAGCCCTGACGGTATCCCCCTACCCTTGGCCAATGCCCGAAGTTGCGCTCGACTTTCCCCGCGCATTCGTCGAATTCACCGATCCTGCGCAGGACGACCAGGTCTTTCGGTGCGATCTGACGTGGTTAACGTCACGCTGGCTATGCATCTACGGGCGGGGTTGCGGCGGCATCATGGCCGATCGGCCCGACGACGGCTGCTGCACCTTGGGTGCCCACTTCTCCGACAAGGCTGACCGCGAGCGCGTCAAGAAGTTCGCCAAACGACTGCCGACAGCTGGCTGGCAGTTCGCCGAGGTGGGCCGGCGCGAAGGAGTCGTCATGCGCGACGGCGACGGCGACCGGCAGACGCGAACCGTCGATGGCGCCTGCGTCTTCCTGAACCGGCCCGGGTTTCCCGGCGGCGCCGGCTGCGCTCTGCACAACTACGCCGTGGACAACGGGCTGATGCCGCTGGAAACCAAACCGGATGTGTGTTGGCAGTTGCCGATTCGGCGCTCATTTGAGGACCGCGAACTTCCCGACGGTACCAAGCAGTCGATCGTCGTGGTCAGCGAATTCGACCGCCGCGGCTGGGGCCCGGGCGGCCACGATCTCAACTGGTACTGCTCGGGCAACACCGAGGCCCACGTCGGGCCCGACCCGGTCTACCTCAGCGAACGCGACACCCTGGTCGCTCTCATGGGTCCACTGGCCTACGACGTTCTGGTCGGGCACTGCGAAGCTCACCTGCTCGCCGTGGAACAAGCCACACCGACCGATCGGCGGCTACTGGCGGTCCACCCCGCCGATCCCGCCTGAACCGAATCGTCGGTGGCCCGAGGTAGCGTCTACGGGACGGGCGATCAAGTCAGTAATCGGCGGACAGAACGGGGAGTTCATGGCAAAGAGCACCACCGCGTTCGAGTGCAACTCGTGTGGTGCGACCTCGATCAAATGGACCGGACGCTGTTCACGATGCGGCGAGTTCGACACGGTCGTCGAGGTAGCAACGGCGGCACCTGCCGCTGGCCTACGCGCGTCCTCGCAAGGCAAGTCCCCGCTCAACCCGGCCAGGCCAGTTGCGCAGGTCATGAGTTCCGGTCCCGTCCGCCGGACCGCGTCGGGAATCGGCGAGTTTGACCGCGTGCTCGGGGGTGGCTTCGTTGCCGGCCAAGTCGTGCTCTGCAGCGGACCACCTGGATCCGGCAAGAGCACCTTGGTGTTGGCGGTCGCCGACGCGCTAGCCAAACGAACCGCCAAACGGGTGCTCTACGTGTCCGGCGAGGAATCGGTTGAGCAGATCGCTATCCGCGCCAAACGAATCGGGGCTGATAGCGAGCACTTGCTGCTGGCCGATGACACGGATCTGTCGATGGTGATCGGCCACATCGATGACCACGCTAGTGAGCTGGCGCTGGTCATCATCGACTCGGTGCAGACGGTTGCCTCCGCTGAGGTCGACGGTCGAGCTGGCGGGGTCACCCAAGTCATGGAAGTGGCCACGGTACTGACCCGGATCGCCAAGTCACGCAACATCCCCATGATTCTGATCGGGCAGGTCACCAAGGATTCCAACGTCGCCGGACCGCGAGCACTCGAACACATCGTGGACGCAACTTTGAGTCTGGATGGCGACAAGCACACCTCGCTGCGACTGCTGCGATCGGTGAAGAACCGCTTCGGCTCACTTGAGGTTGCGGCATTCGAACAGACCGACACTGGCATGCGCGAAGTGGTTGACCCCAGCGTGTTGTTCCGGGGCCAGCGCGAAGAACCAGTTCCGGGTACCTGCGTGACGGTGACACTGGAGGGGCATCGGGCCCTGATCGCCGAGGTTCAATCACTCGTCGCGCCGAACCCCGCGCCGAACCCACGCAGGGGGGTGTCCGGCCTGGATTCAGCGCGCGTCGCGATGCTCATCGCGGTGACCGAGCGGGCTGCCCAACTGAGGCTGTCGGACAAGGACGTCTTCCTGGCCACCGTCGGTGGCATGCGAATCTCCGACCCCGGGACCGACATGGCGATCTGTCTGGCAATCGTCTCGGCGGGCAAGTCCGGGGTGGTGCCGATGGATATGGCAGCCATCGGCGAGGTGACTCTGTCCGGTGATATCCGCCAGGTTCCGAACATGACCGAGCGGGTCAGCGAGGCGATTCGGCTCGGCTACCGGCGGCTGCTGGTACCGGTCGGGACCAAGGAGCGGGTCAACGGCCGGGCCGCGGGTGGGCAACTGATTGAGGTGCCGACTGTAAATCGAGCGTTCCAGGCCCTTGGGACCGCCGGGACCGCGTGACCAAAACGGGTCACCACTACTAGCCAAACCAATACCCCTGGGGGTATATTGCTGACAGCGCCTTGGTGGCGCCCACCAACCCTAGATCCGGAGGATTACCAGATGTGCCATCCAGCGAACTGCCGGCAGTGCGGCAAGACCACCTACGCAGGCTGTGGACAGCACGTCAGCGAGGTCATGCGCGGTGTTCCTTCCCGTGAACGCTGCAAGTGCGACAACGGCAAGCCAGCAAAGCGCACCCTCTTCGGTTGGGGCTCGCGCAAGCGCGTTAGCTAGAACCAGCCAGCACCGCGCCCGGACAGTAGTTGCGCATTCACGACGATAGGTAGGAGCAAGCAGTGGCATATGGCATGAGCACCACGGTTGACCGTCCGTTCGACTCCGTCGTGACCGAGGTGCGATCAGCACTGGCACAACAAGGATTCGGTGTCATCACCGAGATCGACATGCAGGCAACCCTGCTCAACAAGCTCGGCGAGGAGATCGGTTCGCATGTGATCCTCGGTGCCTGCAGTCCGAGCCATGCGTTCCGCGCGCTGCAAGCCGAGCCGGGCATCGGTCTGCTCCTGCCCTGCAACGTCGTCGTGCGTGCCGACGAGTCGGGCACGGTCGTAGAGGTAATCAACCCCGAAATGCTGGTTGATCTGACGGCAAACGCCGAGATGACCACTGTTGCCGACGAGGTGACAGCGAGCCTGAAGGCCGTTCTCGACA
>JAGNDY010000011.1:0-5930 GCA_018003655.1 Candidatus Nanopelagicales bacterium | reverse complement strand
CGTGCCGACGAGTCGGGCACGGTCGTAGAGGTAATCAACCCCGAAATGCTGGTTGATCTGACGGCAAACGCCGAGATGACCACTGTTGCCGACGAGGTGACAGCGAGCCTGAAGGCCGTTCTCGACACCGTCGCGGCAGGCGCTTAACCCTCCTGGGTACCCGCCGAGGTCGGGCCGCGCGACTCCGCTGGTCCTCCCACGCGCGCGGTGCCGCATCCGAGCGCCCGGGCTGGCGTAGGGGCGGCCGCGCACCGACAATGAGGTCATGCCCAGCGAACACCTGTCCCTGCCAGCGGACACGGATCTGTTCCTGGACACCCTTGCGGCCGTAGCACCCGGGACCGCCCTGCGCGACGGGTTGGAACGCATCCTGCGCGGTGGCACGGGTGCGCTGATCGTGCTGGGCCACGACCCCGTCATCGAGTCCATGTCCGGCGGCGGATTCATCCTGAACGTCGAGTTCACCGCAACCAGGTTGCGTGAGCTCGCCAAGATG
Source organism: Candidatus Nanopelagicales bacterium (assembly GCA_018003655.1). Taxonomy (NCBI): domain Bacteria; kingdom Bacillati; phylum Actinomycetota; class Actinomycetes; order Candidatus Nanopelagicales; species Candidatus Nanopelagicales bacterium. The sequence goes on along the minus strand of JAGNDY010000011.1, from coordinate 5,434 downwards.
GACGGCGCGATCATTTTGTCCACCGATGCCAACATCATCGTGAGCGCCGGTGTCCACCTCCTGCCTGACGGCTCGCTACCTACTGAGGAATCCGGGACCCGGCACCGAACCGCGGATCGGGTCTCCCAGCAGTCGCGATTCCCGGTGCTGAGCGTCAGTGGCTCGATGAAGACCGTTGCGCTCTACGTCGACGGCAATCGTCACGTGCTGGAGGAATCCGCCGCGATCCTCTCGCGGGCCAATCAGGCACTGGCCACGCTCGAGCGATACAAGTCACGCCTGGACGAGGTCAGCGCAACGCTGTCGGCGTTGGAGATCGAGGACCTCGTCACGATCAGGGATGTCGCCATCGTGGCGCAGCGACTCGAGATGGTTCGGCGAATCGCGGCGGAGATCGCCGACTACGCCGTTGAACTTGGAAGTGACGGCCGGTTGATGTCGCTGCAACATGCGGAATTGATCGCTGGTGTGGAGTTGGACCGCGCCCTGATTGTCGGTGACTACCTGCCGAACGCGGCCATCGATTCCGGGTCGGTCGCGCAGTCGCTGTCGGTGTTGGACTCGCTGTCTGCGTCGGAATTGCTCGACCTGGTCCTAGTGGCGAACGCCCTGGGCCTTGATGGATCCGCCGAGGGTTTGGACGCTGCCTGCGCGCCGCGGGGATACCGCCTGCTCGCACGCGTTCCACGACTGCCTGAGTTTGTTGTCGAACGGCTCGTCGAACATTTCCAGACCCTTCAGCGCCTATTGGCCGCCAGCACTGACCAACTCAGAGCCGTGGAAGGGGTTGGCGACGCGCGCGCCCGAAGCATCCGCGAGTCGCTGGCCAGAATGGCCGACTCGACGCTGTCCGAGCGCTACGTGTGACCCGTGGCCGGAGCTCTGCCCCAGTCGGCGGTCGCAGTTGCCGGTCTAACCAGCGAGCTCGAAGCTGACTTTGGTGCTCTTGGCGGCACCGTTCTTCGCCTCGACGTCGTACCCGCCCGCTGTTGCCTTGGTTGGGTTGTCACAGCTGGCCGCGGTCACTTCCTGGCTCCAGGTTGCCTGCACCCGGTAGGTAGCGCCCGGCGGGATCGACTCGACCTGGTCGCCACCGGCGGGGCTGCAATCGTCGCTGGACCAGACGGCTTCTCCACCGCTGGTGACAGCGATCGAGTTGACCTTGGGCCCGACGTTGCGAGTGCAGTCGACCGCAGACGTGTTCTTGATGTTCATCTGGAAGGTGATGGGGGTGCCAATCGCGATCGATGGCTTGGGAACCGTGGCCGTGACCTCGATATCGGAGTCTGCGCACTCAGCACCGGTAGCGGTCGCCGACGGCGATGCGCTGTCGGTTGGCGATGCGCTGTCGGTAACCACCGGCGTGGGCGAAACACTTGGGGCGACGGTGCCGGTGTTGTCTCCACCCGAACATGACTTGAACACAACGAAAATCAGAATCAGGCCGACCAATATGGCGAGGCCCACCAGCAGCCGTCGACGCCAGTAGGTCGAGGGCGGTTCAGGTCCTACTGGATTAGCTACGCTGCTCACCCGGCAACGCTAACAAGCGACCTGCCGACCGACGACGGCGGCGCGCCATGTCACGATCGGCTGATTATGTCCGCGCACCAACCATTTCGCACAGTGTCACAAACTCGTGACGGGCAGTTAGTGGATGTCCCCGGGCTGGCTATCTCCTGGTTCGCGGCCAACGCCCGTGACCTGCCGTGGCGCAACAACGGATGCTCTGCGTGGGGCGTCCTTGTTAGTGAAGTGATGTTGCAGCAGACACCCGTCTCCCGGGTTATTCCGGCCTGGAACACGTGGATGAGCACTTGGCCGCAGCCAGCGGATTTGGCCGCGGCAACCAACGCGGACGTAATTCGTGCCTGGGACCGACTTGGGTACCCGCGTCGGGCACTGCGGCTGCGCGCAGCGGCGATTGTCATCCGCGACGAGCACGGCGGCGACGTCCCTATTGAGTATGAGCAACTGATCACCCTGCCCGGCGTTGGTGACTACACGGCTGCTGCGGTTGCGGCCTTTGCACACAAGCAGCGGGCGGTCGTGCTGGATACCAACGTCCGTCGTGTCATTGCCCGGGTTATCGAAGGTCAACCGATGCCAGCGTCTTCGGCGCCGACCAAGCTCGAGCGACAGATGGCCGAGGAGTTGCTGCCCGACCGTCCGGCCGACGCGGCGCTTTGGTCAGTCGCGGTTATGGAGCTGGGCGCGTTGCTGTGCCGACCGACGAGCCCGGCCTGCGACGCCTGCCCGTTGGCGCAGCAGTGCCTCTGGCGCCAGCGCGGGTTCCCGCCGGCACCGGAACGCAAGCGCGCGAGTCAGGGGTTTGAAGGCACTGACCGCCAGGTGCGCGGACGGATCATGGCGATGTTGCGCGCACGGCACGACCCGGTTGCTCTCGACGACCTCACGAGTACCTGTACCGATCCGATCCAGCGTGCGCGAGCACTCGACGGACTAGTCGCCGACGGGCTGGTGGAACCACTGGCGGGCGGGAATTTTCGGTTGCCGCAGTGACCCCGCGGCGTCGCACTACCGACGGGAGATCGTGAATGTGGGCTTGGCTTGATTGCCCGATCCTTCGGACCGCTGGCAGCGGAATGCGTCTGGGACGCGGCAGGTGTATCCGTTCGAGCCAAACAGCGGGTTGTCCCAACTGATCTGAAGCTCGTCCCGCGGCCCGTTATCACCGATTCGGAACTCGGCTGACCCGTCCACGCCTGCGCCGTTACTCTGCGTTCGCCAGTCCGAGCGCCCGCCGGCCGCTACCGGTGATTCGGGGGCGTTCGACCACTCGCCAGAGTCCAGCGTCGCTTTGGTGCAGAAGAGCCTGGCGCTGGTTTGGTTTTGCAACGTCACCGCCACCGAGCGGTTGCTTGAGGTGTTGCCAACCGGCGGATGGGTCGCCATTCGGGCCTTGCCGTTGACCAGGCTGCAGTCAGTCCACGGCGCATCGTGGGTTATCGCGCGGACGATCTCGTCTCCACGGGCGTCTCCGTACTTGTCCCCGATTGCCCGCTGTACCTCGCGCCAAGTGAACTTGGCCTGCTTGCGCGCGCCGCGAACGGCGGCCTGGAAGTTGTCGCCGACCAGACTGCGGGGGTATTTGTCGGTAGGCGTCGCCGTGCCGTTGTTTGGGTTGATCTTTCCGTTATCCTTCGCCACGTTGCTGTGGGTGACTCGGTTCTTGCATTCGTGCAGCGGCAGGCTGTCATCGCAGCCGGTGAGTAGGCGATCCGGGATTGAGTACTTGGCGGGCGTCGGGTACTCGAAGAACGCGGGAATCTCGTCACGGTTGAGACCTGGCGGATTCGTGACGCTGATTGGTCCGGCGGCCGCCTCATCGCCCCAGTTGCTGTGTGACCAGAAGTCCTCGGCGAGGTGCAGTGCACGTCCCAAACCATTGAGCACTTCGCACTTGGCAGGTTGCTTGAGGTCCGGTTCAAAGCCGTACTTGCAGTTATTGATGTTGGTTTCGCGCGGGTTCAGTCGCTTGTCAGTCCCGACTAACTCACCAGCCTGATTGACGGATCGGCGCAAGAGCGACTCGTAGTACTCGACGCACTTCTTGATCTGCTTGTCAGCGCTCGCGCGACTGTGCGGGTAGCCGGGCCGATCCAGGTAATCGCCATCGTCACAGTGCTTGTAGCCCGGACCGAGACCCTTGAGTGGCACGTTCGACGAGTCAACCGGGTTGTCCGGCGCCCCGACCGCGCCCAACTCACGATCCTTGCCAGCGAGTTCATCGAGGGTGCGCGGTTGAAAGTCGCGCTTCTCCAAGCCATCGGTCGCCGCCTTGCCAAGCACGCGAGTGATCCGCTCGTGCTCACCGTTTTGGCCCAGTCCGTTGACCGTCCCGAAGCCCTGTGCGGTCGTTGAGCTGCTGAGAACTAGGGCAGCACCCACCAGCGCGATCGCGGCGCCAGCTGCCAACGAGCCCCTGACTTTCGAACCGTTCCAGTTCATGCCATTCCCGCCCTGAGTTCGCCCTCCCGACCAGCACGGGAGGGCATTGACGGTAACAAGGGTGGGCAACTTTCGACATGGTCTTTGCGGACGGATTCCTTTTCGTTTGCGACCCAGGTCGTTACATCGGGACCTGCGGTGGTTCTTCACCTGTTGCCCTAGCCAGGTGTCGTCGTCTGCGCGTAGTGTGATGCAGGTCTCATCTATTTAGGTGAAAGCCGCTGAGTACATCTTGATTACGACGCGGTGGGGTATCGCTAAGGAGAGGCGTCCCGTTATGGGTGTTGGCCGTGTGGGTGCGGTTCTCGCGGCAGCGACGTTGCCGTTGGCGTTGCTGGCCAGCGGTCCGGTCAGCGGACCTAAACGGTTCAAGAAGACAATCCACCGCACGACCACGTTCGCCAAACTGAAGCCAGGCCACTACACGGTCCGGGCGGCCACCGTTGCTGCGCAGGCGGGGACGGCCGTGCCCACCCCGAGAGTGAAAACAATCAAGGTCAAGAAGAAGAAGAAGACCAAGAGGGCCTCAATCAAATACACCTTCAAAGCCAATCCAGTCTCCCCACCAACTGTGGCCGCTGGTGACTACCATTCGTGCTCGCTTTTGACCGGCGGAGCCGTGAAGTGCTGGGGTTACAATTTCTTCGGTCAACTCGGTAACGGCACCACTACCAACTCCACCTCCCCGGTCGCAGTATCGGGGATCAGTACGGCCACCTCAGTCGCGACCGGCTCCTACCACTCCTGCGCGCTGTTGACGAGTGGAACCGTGAAGTGCTGGGGAAACAGTGACGATGGGCAGCTCGGTTACGGGACCACCACCAAATCCTCCACCCCCGTGACCGTGTCGGGGATCAGTACGGCCACCTCAGTCGCGACCGGTTCCTACCACTCGTGCGCGGTGTTGACGAGTGGAACCGTGAAGTGCTGGGGATACAACGGCTTGGGTCAACTCGGTAACGGCACCACCACCAGTTCCGCCTCCCCAATCACGGTGTTGGGGATCAGTACGGCCACCTCAGTCGCGACCCGTGGCGACCACTCCTGCGCGGTGTTGACCAACCGAACCGTGAAGTGCTGGGGAAACAACGGCTTGGGTCAACTCGGTAACGGCACCACCATCAACTCCTCCACCCCCGTGACCGTGTCGGGGATCAGTACGGCCACCTCAGTCGCAACCGGTTCCTACCATTCCTGCGCCAGGCTGAGCGGCGGAACAGTGAAGTGCTGGGGAAACAACGCAAAGGGGCAGCTCGGCAACGGCACCACCACCAGTTCCGCCACCCCAGTCACAGTGCCGGGTATCAGCTAGGCCCCATAAGTTGCAACCGGTTAGGCCACTCCTGTGCCAGTTTGGGCGGCGGAACCGTGGAGTGCTAGGGAACTCCCGTCCGATCAAACGTGCGTGATCGCTTGACGGCCTGGTCGCCGACGGATTGGTGGAGCCGTTGGCAGGCGAGCA
>JAGNDY010000010.1 GCA_018003655.1 Candidatus Nanopelagicales bacterium | reverse complement strand
AGCTACCTGAGGGCGGTCGCGCCTTGGTGGACATCCCCGTGCGGGCGAGGGAACAATCCCGTCGCGACGCCGCCAGCTAGGCGATTGCGGTTAGCCGACCTAGGTGTCGGCTTAGCGGGAGCCGTCGCAAGCTCGCGCTACGCGCGCTCCTCCCAAATCCCCCTGTCACAAGCAAATCCGCCCGCCGAGGGGCAAGCCCCTCCACGAGCGGATTGGTCGGGGTAGCGGGATTTGAACCCACGGCCTCTTCGTCCCGAACGAAGCGCGCTACCAAGCTGCGCCATACCCCGCGAGTCGCAACAACCGGCAGTCATCGCGCCGCCGCAACTAGCTTCCGGAGTCTACAAGCCGACTGCAACCTGCTTCGGGACGAGGGTCATCAACGTTGCCTCGGGCGGGCAAGCCACGCGGATCGGGGTGTAAGGGTTCGTGCCGATCCCGGCTGACACATGCAACCAAGCATCCTGGTGTTTGCTCAAACCCTTCGCCCGGGACCTGTCAAGGTCACAGTTGGTCACCAGCGCGCCATAGCCGGGCAGGCACACCTGACCGCCGTGGGTGTGGCCAGCGACGATCAGGTCCGCTCCGTCGGCGGCCATCGCGTCGAGCACCCGCAGGTAGGGCGCGTGGGCGACGCCGAGTCTGACATCGGCAGCTGGGTCAAAGGGCCCGGCAATCAACTCGTACCGGTCGCGATCGATGTGCGGGTCGTCCACACCGCGGGCATCGATCAGTCGGCCAGCGACCTTAAGTTCCGCGCGCCGGTTCGACAGGTCCGTCCAACCGCACGCCACCAGCGCGGCGGCGAGGTCCCGCCACGGCAGTTCGGGCCGATCGTGGCGCGGGTGATCCGAGGGCCCACGCAGGTACCCGAGGGGGTTGCCGATGCTCGGGGCGAAGTAGTCGTTGGACCCGAACACGAACAGACCGGGTAGATCGAGCAGTGGCCCGAGGGCAGTGATAACCGACCCGACGGCATCCTTGTGTCCCAGGAAGTCCCCGGTGCCAATCACCAGGTCGGGCTCAAGTGCGGCCAGGGAACTGACCCAGTCCTGCTTGTGGCGCTGCCGAGGAGTTAGATGCATGTCCGACAGGTGCAGGATCCGCAGCGGGTCCTGCCCGGCGGCAAGTAGTGGGACGGACACCTCACGCAGACGGAACGACTGCGCTTCCCACAGCGCGTAGCCGAGCAGACCGGCTCCTGCGACGGCGCCGCCCGCGAGCGTGCCGAGAGCGGCGTTGCGGACACTATGGGCAGAGGTCACGCCGACCATGGTTCCATGCAGGCAGACCAATCGCTGAGGGAAGGGATCTCCACATGGCCGACAACGGCACTGAGCAACAACTCAAGGAGCAATTGCGGGCTGATCTCACCACGGCCATGAAGGCTCGTGACGAGGTCGGCTCGGCAACTCTGCGGATGGTCCTCACCGCTATCACCAACCAAGAGGTTTCCGGCAAAGAGGCGAAGACGCTCACCGATGACGAGGTCATCGCGGTCCTGAGCAAAGAAGCGAAGAAACGCCGGGAGTCGGTGGAGGCCTATCAATTAGCCGATCGCCCGGAGTTGGCAGATCGCGAGAGTGCCGAATTGGCGATCATCGCCGCCTACCTGCCAGCCCCGCTGAGCGACGACGAGGTCAACGCGTTGGTGACCGAGGCGATTACCGAAACCGGCGCCACCGGCATGCCGGGCATGGGCGCGGTGATGAAGATCGTGCAGCCGAAGACGGCCGGTCGGGCGGATGGTTCGAAGGTGGCCGCCGAGGTCAAACGCCAACTGCTCGGGGGCTAGCGCGAGCTAGCGGTTGGTGTAGCCGCGGTAGTAATTGCGGTACGGGCTGTAAGAGCTTGAGGAGCTCGACCCGCCGCCCTCGCGCGCGGCCTGCAGTCCGTATTTCGCCTGCAATTCGAAGGACTTGTCCGGCTTATTGGCCAGTGCGCCTTCCATCGCCGTGCGCCAGATCGGACCGGGGATCGACAGGCCGTGGACCTCGCTGTAGTACGTGCCGTTGATGGTGACGTTGCTCATGGGGTGCTTGAACCCGCCGCGTGGATCACCTGCCCAGACGGCCGCGGCGATCTGGGGAGTGAAGCCCGCGAACCAGACGGCCGCGTTGGTATCGGTCGTACCGGTCTTACCGGCAGCGTCACGACCGAGGGTCATGTTGGCACCCGTTCGGCCACCGATGCTGCCGTCGATGACGCCGGAGAGCACTGCGGTGGTGGCGTCTGCTGCCCCGCGGGAGATCGCTCGCTCGCATTCACCGTTGTCGGTGTACAGCTCGCGCCCTTCTAGGTCGCTGATGGCCGCAACTGAGTGGGGTCGGCAGTAAACCCCATGATTGGCAACCGTCGCGTACGCGCCCGCAAGGTCGAGCGGAGAGACCTCCATCGATCCCAGCGTGAATGAGGGGTAGCGCAGCAGCGGCTTCCCGTTGGCCAGCGTGACGCCCATCTTCTCCGCGACGTCGACCGTGTTACACAAGCCCGCTTGTCGTTCGAGTTCCATGAAGTACGTGTTGACCGACATCGCCGCGCCGGTGAACATGTTGAACGTGCCGGAACCGGTTGAGTTGTTCACGGTGTAGCTCGGGTATTTGTTGCCTTTGCAGCCCCAGTCACCAGCGGCAAACGTCGCCTGCTGGGGGCCGGCAATGTCGGCGTAGGGATCAAGGCCTTTCTCCAAGGCGGCGGCGAGAGTGAAGATCTTGAAAGTCGATCCCGCCTGCATACCGATCGTGCCGCCGTCGGCTGCGTTGACCGAGTAGTTGTAGGTGGTTTTACCGCGACCCTTGGTTCCCCACGTCCGGTTCTGCGCCAGCGCCATCACGTTGCCGGTGCCGGGCTCAACCATGGCGATCGCGGCAGCCTTCTTGCTCGGATCCTTGCGGGGTATGTAGCTGTCCACCGCTCGCTGGGCCGACTTCTGAGCGACCGGGTCCAACGTGGTCTGGATCTCCAGGCCACCGCGTTGGATCAGATCCTTGCGGTCGGCTGCCGTCGCGCCGTAGCGGGGGTCATTCATGATCTGGCGAAGTACGAAATCACAGAAGAACGGGTACTTCCCAGCCGTACAGCCGTTCTGGATTTCCTGCGGGTCGAGGGTCTTTTTGATTGGCACAGCCTTGGCGGCGGCCGCCTTGGCGGCACTGACATACCCGAGCGACGCCATCCGATCCAGCACCACGTTGCGGCGGAACTGCCCCAACTTCGGGTTGCGAGTCGGGTCGTAGCCGACGGGCTGCTGGACGAGCCCAGCCAGCGTGGCAGCTTGCGGAAGGGTGAGGTCTGCGGCGGTCGTGTTGAAGTAGCGCTTGGCTGCTGCCTCAGCCCCGTAAGCGCCCGCGCCGAAGTACGCGACGTTGAGGTAGCCGGCAAGAATCTGCTGCTTGGTGAGCTTCTTCTCGATGGCCAGCGCGTACTTCATCTCTTGCAGTTTGCGACCGATCGTGCGAACCCGCGCCTGTTCAACCTCTTCGGGGGTCGAGGCGTTGGTGATGAGCAGGTTGCGGACGTACTGCATTGTGATGGTCGAGCTTCCCTGCTGCACGTCGCCCGCCGACGAGTTGGCAACCAGCGCACGAGCGGCGCCCTTGATGTCCACGCCCTTGTGCTCGTAGAAGCGAGCGTCCTCCGTGGCGACGATTGCGTTCTGCAAGAGGGGAGAGATGTCGTCCAGTGGAACGACGACACGGTTCTCGCTGTAGAGGGTGGCGATCTTGTTGCCGTTGACGTCGGTGATGTACGAGCGTTGCGGCAACGGCAGCGACTTGAGTTCAGCGGGCAGTGAGTCGAAAGTCGTCGTGGCTTGTTTGGTTGCGACAGCCACTCCGCCAGCAAACGGCAACGCCATCGCTGCCACGATTGCGCCAGCCAGCGCGCTCACGAGTACGAACCTTCGCGCCGTCTCGGCACGGTTGGGTCGGCGACTCTGGGGGGGAGGTGGCACGACCATGAGACGAAAGCCTAAGCGTCTCGGTTTCGTTATCGGTGCAATGGGTTGAAATCACAGGCCTGACTCTGTCCCTTACTGTCCGTAACTAGTCCGAATTGACCACTAGATTTAGTCCGAACTGACCTTTTAGTTACCGGAGAGTGAACGTACGGTTACGCGACGCGTCCCAAAAGCTCAGTGATTCGCAGCCTCAGCATGGGTGTGCTGCGATCCTGATTCTGCCTTTGAAGGGTAACAATGAAGTGGATAAATGATTGGCCCGCCCACGCGGCGTGCCGAGGGACAGATCCGGATCAACTGTTCGTTCAGGGGGCAGCGCAAAACCGCGCTAAGGCCATCTGTGGCGGGTGTCCGGTTCGAACCGAATGCCTGGCCGATTCGCTGGACAACGAGATCGAGTTCGGTGTCTGGGGCGGCATGACCGAACGCGAGCGTCGTGCCCTGCTTCGTCGTCGTCCCGATGTCCAGTCCTGGCGACGCCTGCTTGAGACCGCTCGCAGCAACCACCTTGACGAGGTCAATGTGGCGTTGCCCCGCCAAGCGTCGCAGGCGCAGGACAACGTCATCCGACTCCGGTCTGATCACCGCGCCGCAGTCTGACGTCGTGGCGTCCCGCTGGTGCCCCGAGGGTGCCTGAATAGGCGCCTGACTGGCTACTGGTCGGCCAGCAAGTCGCCGACCTCGCGCAGGCCATCGAGGTCGTGGACATCGCCAGCGAGGGCGGCGACCGATGCTGCCGGAACCCGAGGGTGGGCACCGCAGAATCGTTCGGCCAGCCGACGTTGACGAGTCGCTGTCTCGGCTCGGTCGGCGTGCAGCCGCAGTAACCCAGAGGTCAAGGGGTGGTCGCCGTGTTCGTCCAGGCGGTCGGCGCCCGCTAGCGCCGCCGAAGCGGACAACTGCGGCAAGGATTGGCGCTGAACGCGGTTGAGGATCAGGCCAGCAAGGGGCATCTGCTCTGAGGCAAGTCGCTCCACGAAGTAGGACGCCTCCCGCAGTGCGTCGCGTTCCGGTGCTGCGACCACGACGAACCGCGTGTCTGGCGCCTGCAGCTGGGCAAATGTCGCCTCGGCTCGTGCGCGGAAGCCGCCGAACAGGGCATCGAACGAGGCCACGAAGGTCTGCAGATCCTTGAGCACCTGCGCGCCGATGATCTTTGTCATCACGCCGGTCACCATGCCGAAACCGGCCGTCATGACCCGTGCGGAGAATCGACCGGCACCCCGGGCCGGAGCGCTCAGTAGCCGCATCAGGCGGCCGTCCAAGAAAGAACCGAGCCGTTTGGGTGCATCGAGGAAGTCCAGCGCCGAGCGCGACGGTGGGGTGTCCACCACGATCAGATCCCACTGCCCTGTGGTCTCCGAGGTCTCCCGCAGCTGCCCCAGCTTCTCCATTGCCATGTACTCCTGCGTGCCGGCAAACGATGTGGAAAGTGCTTGGTAGAAGGGGTTCTCCAAGATGGCGGCCGAGCGTTCGGGCTCAGCGTGCGCCTCCACGATCTCGTCGAAGGTCCGCTTCATATCCAGCATCATCGCGTCGAGGTGGCCACCGGCGGAGTCATCGATGTCGCGCACTGTCCGCGGAGTGTTGTCAAGCTCGACGAGTCCCATTGACTGGGCAAGGCGCTTGGCTGGGTCGATCGTGAGCACGCACACTTTGCGACCACGTTCGGCGGCTCGCAACGCCAACGCGGCCGCGGTCGTGGTTTTGCCCACTCCGCCGGAACCGCAACAGACGATGACTCGTACGCCGCGGTCATCGATTAATTCGTCGACGGCAAGGCTCGGGGTATCGGTGGGCAGGGATCGTCGGCCCGCAGCGCTCGTGTTCGCCATTGCTACCCCACCCCCTGAATGCGGAGCATGCGCGCCATCGAATACAGCGCACCGAGGTCAACGCCGCCAGCCATCTCTGGCAACTCATAGATGGGTTGGCCGCAATCGTCGAGGCGTACGCGTTCGGTTTGTTCGAGTACCACTCGTTCGGCGTGGTCGTGCGCCTCGCGCATGAGGGCATCGGTCACGGTGCCGACGTTCATGTGCCGTGGCAGTGCGGCGGCGTGAACACCCGCCTCAACTTCTGCCCGGTCGAGGGTTCCATTCTGTGCCGCGACCACGCTCGCTGCATCCAGGCGAGGTCCACGCAACATGTTCACGATCACGGCGCCGGTCGGCAAGTTGTTGGCGCGCAGGTCCGCGATGCCGTCCAACGTCTCCTGCACGGGCATTTCTTCCAGCAGGGTGACCAGGTGAACGGCTGTGCGTGCCGATTTGATGACGGCCATCACTGAGTCGGACTGCGATTTGATGGGTCCGACTTTGGCCAAGCCAGCGACCTCGTGAGTGACGTTGAGGAAGCGAACGATTCGACCGGTTGGCGGAGCGTCGAGAACGACGGCGTCGTAAGTGGGTTTGCCTGCCCGCTCGCCACGCTTGACCGCCTCGATCGCCTTACCGGTCAGCAGGACATCGCGCAAGCCCGGAGCGATGGTGGTGGCGAAGTCGATCGCACCCAGTTTGCGCAGCGCCGTGCCCGCCCGGCGCAGGTTGTAGAACATGTCCAAGTACTCAAGCAGCGCAGCCTCCGGATCGACGGCGAGCGCAAACACCTCGCCCCCATCGGGTGCCACCGCGACCGGTCGTTCTTCATAGGGCAGGGGGGGAGTGTCGAAGAGTTGAGCGATGCCCTGGCGGCCCTCGACCTCCATCAGCAGCACCCGCTTGCCACCGGAGGCCAATGCCAGCGCCAGTGCTGCGGCGATGGTGGTCTTGCCGGTACCGCCCTTGCCGGACACGACATGCAGACGGACTGCCGGCCAGTCACCACCGACCGTTCTTGAGCGAGCTGCCACGTCGATCAGCGTAACCGTCGGCCTGACCTGGACTCGCCCGTGGCACAACCTGCCCACACAGACGACTACTCCACTGGGGGCATAGGGTCGCCTCTATGAGCGAACCAACCCGCTGGGAGTACTTCACCGCACCCCTGCTGATCCACAACACCAAAGCCATCCTCGACAACTTCGGCCAAGACGGCTGGGAGTTGGTCCAGATCGTTCCCGGACCCAATTCAGAGAATCTGGTCGCGTACTTCAAACGCCCCAGGGGCTGACGCGTGATGTCCACTGCCGCTAAGCGTCTTGCGGGCCTGGGCCTGGAATTGCCCAATCCAGCCACGCCCCTCGCCGCCTACGTGCCCGCCGTTCGGTCTGGATCGTGGGTCGTCACCTCCGGGCAACTGCCGACGGTGGACGGGCAACTGATCGCTCGCGGTTTCGTCGCATCGGATCCGGCCGAGCAGGTCATGGATGGTTGGGTCATCGACGCCGGCGTCGTTTCCCTCGACGATGCGCAGCGCTGCGCTCGACAGGCGGCGTTGAATGGACTTGCCGCCGTCGTCGCGCTGACTGGTTCGTTGGATGCGGTGGTCCAGGTGGTCAAAGTGACCGGATTCGTGGCCGGGGTGGACGGCTTCGTCGACCACCCGCAGGTACTTAACGGGGCGTCGGAATTGCTCGCAGCGTTGTGGCCGGACAGCGCAGGCCATGCACGGTCTGCGGTCGGCGTTTCCAGCTTGCCGTTAGGAGCGCCGGTCGAGGTCGAACTCATCGTGGAAGTCCTAGGCTGACATGGCCGACGACGCTGGTCTGCGGATGCCTGAGGCGCTCATGGCGCGTGCGCGGGAGTTGATCAGTAAGCAGCAGGAGCAGGGGTGGGTTGCACCCACGGCGCGAGACGCGGCCACGGTCGTGATGGTGGCCAATCACCCCGACGGTATCCACATCTACCTCCAGCGGCGGGTGCGAACCATGGCCTTCGCCGCCGGCATGTACGTCTTCCCAGGTGGGGCGACTGAACAGCAGGACTCAGCGATGGCGGACGCGCTGCTAGCAGCCAATCCAGAGCGCCAACTTGACGCGAGCTGGTTGGTGACCGGGCCGGCTTCGGTTGGTACCGACACCTTGACGGCTCGCTGCGCAGCGGTGCGAGAAACCGAGGAAGAGACGAGCTACGACCTCGGCGATCCTCGTGACTTGACCTACATCGCGCACTGGGTGACCCCCGAGGTTGAGCAACGCCGATTCGACACCCGCTTCTATGCCCAAGTGGTCCATGCGCCCGACGAGGTCATCGAGAACTCCGGTGAATCTGACGCCGAACGATGGGTGAGCCCGGCCGAGGCGCTCGCCGAATACGGCGGTGGACGGATGGCGATGTTGCCGCCAACGGTCGCAGTGCTCAGCGAGTTTGCTGCGGCAGCGGAAAGGGGATTGGACGCCCAGGCTGCGATCGATGCGGTCGCCATCACTCCGACGCTGCCCTTGATGCCCGCGCCAATCGCGGACCCAACTGCACCCGATGGGATGCGCTGGGTGCTCATTGACGTTCGCACCGGTGAGGAAGTCACGCTGCTGCCGTCAGCGCCCGCCGGGTCGGAGTCCGGTGGCATCCACACCAGTGCCGTCGACCGGTCAACGCAAGTCCACCAGCGCACCTCGCCCGATTCCCCGGGTACGCCGAGGTAGTCATGACAGGTTTCACTGGTCTGCCCGGTTCTGCCGGCCCGTGGCACGGTGGCGCGGGCACGCAACGAGCTTTCTGTGTCCTTGCACCCAACCCGGGCCCCATGACCCTGGACGGAACGAACACGTGGATCATCGGTGAGCCCAACAGTGGGTCGGTCATCGTGATCGACCCCGGTCCGGATGACCCCGAACATTGGGCCGCCGTCCAGAGTGAGGTCGCCAACCGCGATGCCACCATCGGGCTGGTGCTGCTCACGCACGGGCACCTGGACCACAGTGCCGGCGCCCGGATGTTCGCCGCCAACGCCAACTGCGATGTCTTGGCACTCGACCAGACTCACACCTTGGGTTCGGAAGGCCTGGTCGACGGCGATGTCATCGACGCGGCCGGTGCTGAGCTTCGGGTGATCGGCACGCCCGGTCACAGTTCCGATTCCTTGACTTTTCTGCTGCCCGCCGACGGCGCACTGCTGACCGGCGACACCGTGTTGGGGCGCGGAACCACCGTGGTTGCTCACCCAGACGGGGTGCTGGCTGACTACCTGGCCTCACTACAGCGACTGCGAGAGTTCGCCTACGAAGCTGACCTGCAGATGATCCTGCCAGGGCATGGTCCAACGCTGGACTCACCCGAGGTGGTGCTCGATGCCTACCTTGACCACCGCGAGCGGCGACTCGATCAGATCCGCGCCGCGCTGGCATTCCTGGCCGACGAAGAACTGAGTGCCGATGCCTTGGCTCAGCGGGTCGTTGAGGTGGTCTACGCCGACGTTCCGCCAAGCGTGTGGCCAGCCGCGTTACTCAGCGTCCGAGCCCAGCTGGAGCACCTGCTGCACTGACGGCGGCGCGGGAGTCTGGACCTTCGACGCTGGTCACGACATACGCAGATGCCGCCACGCCAGCCGTTACTTTGAGCGGCGATCCAGTCGTTCGGTATCCAGCAGGACGACCGACCGGGACTCCAGGCGGATCCAGCCACGCGCGGCGAAGTCCGCCAGGGCCTTGTTCACGGTCTCGCGAGACGCACCGACAAGCTGGGCAAGTTCTTCCTGCGTCATGTCATGGGTGACGTGCAGGCCGTCGGGCAACTGCCGTCCGAACTTTTCCCCCAGTTCAAGCAGGGTTTTGGCAACGCGGCCGGGGACGTCGGAGAAGACGAGGTCGGCCATCTGCTCGTTAGTCCGTCGAAGCCGCCGGGCCAACGCGGCGAGCAGTGCCTCGGCGACCTCAGGTCGGCCGGTGAGCCAGGGCCGCAGCGCGACGTGGGCCAAGGCCATCAGCGAGACGTCGGTTAGCGCGGTTGCCGTGGCGGTCCGGGGTCCGGGGTCGAACAGGGACAATTCACCAAGCAGTTCGCCCGGTCCCAGGACTGCCAGCAAGCTCTCCCGGCCATCTGTGGAGGTGTGACCGAGTTTCATCTTGCCGTCGGTGATGATGTAGAGGCGCTCCCCGCGATCGCCTTCGTGGAACAGGATCTGGCCTTTGCTCAGATTCACAGTGTCCATCGAGGAACGCAGCGCAACTGCGGCTTCTGCGTCCAATGCGGAGAACATGGGGGCTCGTGCGAGAACGTCGTCCACGACCGATCCTTCAGAGTTGTCGTTTGGGCTGGCTCGTTCGTCATCCAACGTTCGAGGGTGACCAAGTCAGCGTAAATCCCGGTGAAAGCACCGCGTGACCCTCCTAACACTAGCGGCGAGGGGTGCGTCGCTCAACCGTCTTGACGATGGTGGGCCAATTGCTCAAGTGCGGGCTGGCTTGGTTGACCGGCGGTCAGAGCGGAGTGGGTCGGGCTGACCGCGACGGCAGCGCGCTGAACGCCTGCGCGGGATCCTGGTGATATCGACCGATCAGTTCCGCGGTTGCTGCGTCAAGGTTTGCGTGCAGCGATGCGCGACACTCGGAAAGCGCACCCTCGGCGGCTACGAGGTCGGTCTCGAGCTCCAGGTTCTGTTCGGACGAGGTTGTGATTCCGCGCGACCACAGGTGCCCTAGGCCGATGAGTTGGACGGGTTGCGAATCACTCCCGTAAACATCGAGCAGGACCTTGCGACTATTGCTTCCCAAGTGCTGGCTCAACACCCGCTGCAGGCCCTCGACAGTTGCTCCCCGGCGCAGCGAACCGTCTCGCAGTAGATCGAGGCGCGCTTGAATGATCCGGCGCCAGTACGACACCTGCCCCTCAAGATCGGCCAACTTGGTTCGCCGCTCGCGCAACTGCGACAACGTCAGTTGACTGAGGTCGACATCGAGTTCAATGCCGCTCAGATCGACCTTCACCGTCGACCCCTCCTGTTCCCCTTTGTTTTGGCCCCCGTCCGACTGTGAGTCCACGGGAGCTGCTGAGCAACGTTGGCCGGGAACGGTTGAACGCGTGGAGACCGGTGCGCCGAACTTGTCGACCATCGTCATGCCTCCCCTGTGGACCGCTGGCGAGGACGCCTGCGTCTCTCGGCCGATTGTCGTCTCATGTGGTGCAGATATCGGCGCAGGCTCAGCGATCCTGAACCGGAAAGAGCGCGATTCTTGGCCGACGTAGGCTGATCAGGTGGTTCGAGCACCCAAACAGACGGCATCAGCCGCAACGGTCAGTTCGAATGATCCAGAGCTCCCAGCGGGGGAGTCACGGGTCGCGCTGGTCCGCAGAGCGCGCAAGATTGGCCGCGTCCTCGCCCAGACGTATCCGGACGCGCACTGCGAGTTGGACTATCGCGATCCCTACCAACTGCTAGTCGCAACGATCCTGTCCGCGCAATGCACCGACGTGCGGGTCAATCTCGTCACGCCACGGGTGTTCTCGGCCTACCCGGATCCGTGGGCGTTGGCCGCGGCGAACCGCGCTGAACTGGAATCGATGATTCAATCAACCGGATTCTTCCGGGCGAAGGCGAACTCGCTGCTGGGGATGGCTCAGGCCGTTTGCGAGAACAACGAGGGCGAGGTCCCCGGCAAGATCAAGCAACTGATCACGTTGCCGGGGGTGGGCCGTAAGACGGCGAATGTCGTCTTGGGCAATGCGTTTGATGTCCCCGGCATCACCGTCGATACTCACTTTGGTCGGCTCTCACGTAGGTTTGGCTGGACCACCTCCTTGGACCCAGAGAAGGTCGAGGCTGAGGTGGGATCGCTCTTCCCCCGGAAAGACTGGACGATGCTTTCGCATCGAATGATCTTCCACGGACGACGGCGCTGCTTTGCCCGCCGCCCGGCCTGCGGTGCGTGCCCAGTGGCCCACTGGTGCCCTGCCTACGGCGAGGGACCAACGGACCCAGTGGTCGCGGCCAAGCTCGTCAAGAACCCGTTGGGCGAGAACACATGACTACCGGCCGGAGACTGGTCTGGTTGGCAACCGCGGTGGTAGCCGGGGTGCTTGTCGCCGGTTGTGGCGCCGAAGACGGGTCTGCGCCGGCTGGCACGCCGCTGCCGACCAACCCAACTACGACGGCCTCAGCAGCTCCGACTGCGTCGGTGACAGACGACGTCACCAAAGCTGACGTTGACGCCGCCGACCTGAAGCCCTGCCCGACCTCGGACGCGACCATTCCGGCCGTGCCCAATGGCCTCCCAGACGTGACCTTGGATTGCCTTGGCCGCGGACCCGAGGTTCGTCTCGCGGGCCTTCGGGGCAAGCCGATGGTGGTCAATGTGTGGGCGTCGTGGTGTGCTCCGTGTCGCAAGGAGCTGCCGGTCTTCGGCGAAGTGAGCCGGGCCACCGGTGATTCTGTGCAGTTCCTCGGAATTGATTTGGCTGACGATCGGTTATCAGCACTGAGGTTCGCATCAGCGAGCAAGATGGGATTTCCATCCGTGCAGGACCCGAATTCGACCGTGCGGGCGGGATTGCGCCTAGTGGGAGTACCAACGACACTGTTGGTCAGACCGGACGGAACCATCGCCGGCCGAATCGGCATCGTCGCTGATGCGCAGGCTCTGCGAGATGCCATTGATCGATATCTGAATGTGAGGGTGCCGTGAACGACCGCGCACGTACCTCGCTGCTGCCGGAGCCGATCGACTTGCCGGACTGGTTCAGCCCGCTCTTGGTAGCCCTCAACAACGATCAGAGCGAGTCGTTGCTTCGCTTCGCCAAGCCCGACGACGTCGTCGCCCGCGAGTCATCCGTCCTCGTGCTGTTCGGGCAGGCCGCCACCGGCGGTCCCGATGTGCTGATCATCGAGCGCGCCAGCGACATGCGGTCCCACGCCGGCCAACCAGCGTTCCCTGGTGGCGCAGACGAGCCCGGCGACGCAACCCCAATCGCCACGGCACTTCGAGAGGCGCAGGAGGAAACGGGCCTGGACCCTCAGGGGGTCGCCGTCGTCGCGACCTTGCCACTGATGTGGTTACCACCGAGTGGCTTCGTCGTGACCCCCGTGCTTGCTTGGTGGCGTGACCCTTCCCCGGTCTATGCGGCGGACCCGCGCGAGGTCGAGTCGGTGCATCGAATAGCGATAGCCGAGTTGGTCAATCCGCTGAATCGGGTCAGGGTTTCTCACCCCGCTGGCTACATCGGCCCTGGCTTTGAGGTCAATGGGCTGCTGATCTGGGGGTTCACCGCCATGTTGCTCGACGGCATCTTTCGGCTGGCGGGATGGAATCAGGAGTGGGAATCCGAGGCGCGCACCGTGCCGTTTGACGACGGCTGGCGAGCGCTGAGCGCGGGCGGGTGAACCTTCCAATGGGACTGAACTTCATCGACATCATCGTCATTGGCGCGGTGATCGTTTTTGCCTATTCAGGCTACCGCCAGGGTTTCGTGGCGGCCCTCGCCTCGTTCATCGGCTTCATCGGTGGCGGGCTGATCGGTGCCTACCTCGCGCCGCGCGCGCTTGAGCAGGTCGGCGTCCATGGTGGCCTCGGCTTCGCGCTCACGGTGGCGCTGGTACTTGGACTCGCCGTCGCTGGCCAGATGCTCACGTCGCTGGTCGGCCGGCGGCTGCGAGAACGCATCACTTTTGAGCCCGTGCGTGTCATCGACAGCGCTGGTGGTGCCGTGCTCAATGTGCTCGCGCTGGCGGTAATCGCCTGGATTCTGGCGGCGACCGCCGCAGCCGTGCCGTCGTCACCGGTGTCGGTGCAGGTGCAGTCGTCGTCGCTACTCGCCGGTCTTGACCGATTGGTTCCCAATCAGGCCCGGGGCTTGGTCACCGACCTGCGCGGTTTGGTGGACGACTCCGGGTTGCCCCAACTCTTCGACAGTTTCGGCGTGCTCCCGCCGGCGCCGGTCGGCCCGCCGACTCCAGCGGTTGTTGGCGATCCGCAGGTGCAGGCGGCGTTGAACTCGGTCGTCCGGGTGGAGGGATCAGCACCCTCCTGCAACGCTGGGTTCACTGGCAGCGGCTTCATCGTTGGCACCGACCGGGTCCTGACCAACGCTCACGTGTTGGCTGGCGTCCGCCAACCCACCGTGCACGCGCCAGGCAACTCCTACCCGCTGGCCGCAGAGACGATCTACTTCGACCCGAAGACCGACCTGGCCGTTCTGCGCGTGCCTGGGCTGAACGGTCAAACCCTCGGTTGGTCGCGATCGGTGTCGCGCGGGGACAACGCCGTGATCGCTGGCTACCCGGGCGGTGGGCCGATGACCGCAACGGCTGCTCGCGTCCGCGGCAAGATGACCGCCGACCTGGTGCGCGGGACCGACATCTACGGCCGTCCGGGTGTCAACCGGGAGATCTACGCGCTGCGCGGCAAGGCACGACCCGGCAACTCCGGTGGGCCGCTATTGACTGAGAAGGGGACCGTGGCTGGAGTCGTCTTCGCGCAGTCCCAAGGCGACCCCAACACGGCATTTGCGCTGACCGCGGAGTCGGCGCGCAATGCGGTGCGCACAGCTCGGGGTGTCTCTGCGTCGGTCTCAACTGGCGGCTGCGCTCGCTCTTAGCCCGGCCAGCCTGGCTATTGCGAGGCGATCTCGGAGGAGTGTGGGTCGTTCCAAGGGGTGTCCGATGCCAACCAGTCGAGTATGAGGTCGTTGGTGATGGTCGGGACTTCCTCGTGTGGGAAATGCCCGGCTCCTGGAATGGCGCGCCACGCATAGGGGCCCAAAGCGAAGCGTCGTGAGCCCTGCGAACTGCGTGGCAGAACGGTTCGGTCTGCCGCCCCGTGCAGGTGCAGGATCGGCACATCGATGGGATTGTCGGCCATGTCGGCGGCGAATCGCCGGCCGTCCGGACGCGGAATGGACCGCAGTGCCCACCGGTGGTACTCGATGGCGCAGTGTGCCGTGTTTCCCAGCTGGAACGCGGCACGGTAATGATCGGATACGTCGTCGTCGGGCCAGGCCGGGTTGGCGGCCCAGGACCGCAGGAAGACCTCGATTCGGCGCGCGTTGTCGGCTACCAACTGCCGCTCGGGAATCCACGGACGCTGGAACCCCAGGATGTAGCCAGACGCCTGCAGTTGGGCGCGGTCACTCAGGATTGCTTCGCGCATCCGAACCGGGTGCGGTACCGAGATGGCAGTCAGGCGGCTGACGACATCCGGTTGCAGCGCGGCGGTTGTCCATGCCAGGAGACCGCCGATGCCGTGCCCGATGACGATGGCGTTGCGCTCGCCGAGGCTTCGAATCACTCCCGCGACATCGTGTGACAGCGAGTACATGTCATACCCGCGGGGAGGATGGTCGCTACCGCCATAGCCACGTAGATCCATGGCAACCACGCGATATCCAGCGGCGGCGAGTTGCGGGATGAGATGCCGCCATGTCCACCAGTAGGTCGGGAACCCGTGCAGCAGTAGCACGGTGGGACCGCTGCCAGCCGTGACGATGTGAAACCTTGCGCCGTTTGCCGAGACGTCGCGGTGTTTCCAGGGTCCCCCGACATAGATCGCCTCGTCAGGGGTGTAGCGAGGCATCAGCTCGGCGCGTTGGCGCCCTGGGGTGAGTCGGACTCCTCGGCATGCCGATTGGCGAAGGCACGCTTGGTTTCCTCAAGCTCCTTGATCGACTGCTCGGGCCCTTTCACCTTGCCAGCCCGCTTCTTCCCCACCAACCCCATGATGAGACCAAGGATGATGAGCAGGAGAGTGACGATCCCAAAGCCAGCCCATACCGGCAGCCCCACCTGGACCAACACGTAGGCGAGGGTGACGAGCAGGAATACGACTGCCAGGAAGAAGGTCACGCCGGCAGCGATCAGCAGACCGAAAGCGGCGCCAGCCTGACTGGCACTTTGTTTCAATTCAGCTTTGGCAAGGTCGATTTGACCGGTGATGAGCGTGGAAACGTCCGATGCGGCGGAGCTCACGAGCTCGCGGACGGTCGGCTCGGTGGGCTCGTTCTTGTCAGTGGTCACGCTAGTCATAGGGGAAGGCTAGCCGGAACGGGCATCGTGATGGCGACCGCGGCGCATCAGAGCCAACGAAGCGAGGATTGACGCGATCACCGAACCTGCCAAGACGCCGACTTTCGCCTGCGTCATCAGCCCCGGCT
Source organism: Candidatus Nanopelagicales bacterium (assembly GCA_018003655.1). Lineage (NCBI taxonomy): Bacteria > Bacillati > Actinomycetota > Actinomycetes > Candidatus Nanopelagicales > Candidatus Nanopelagicales bacterium. The sequence goes on along the minus strand of JAGNDY010000010.1, from coordinate 20,890 downwards.
CCTCCTCGAAGGCAAGCTCAGTTATCAGCAGGGAGACGGTGAAGCCGACACCGGCGACTAGCCCGATTGCCCAGACGTCGCGGAAGCCGAGGATGTCGGCGAGTTTGGCTCGGGAGAACCGCTGAACCAACCACGCTCCAAGGACGACGCCGACTGGCTTGCCAACCACCAAGCCGACGATGATGCCGACGACCACGGGCCGCGGAAACACCTGCCCGAAGCTGCTGCCGAGCAGAACAACGCCGGCGGACATGAAGGCGAACACCGGCACGCAGAACCCAGCCGAGAAAGGCCCGATCAGGTGTTGCATCCGTTCGGCGGGCGAGGCCTCCTCGCCGGGGTCGGGCTTTGCCCGAGTCAGCAGGCCCAGGGCAATGCCAGCCACAGTCGCGTGGATGCCCGACTCGTGGACCAACACCCACGCCACCAGGGCAAGTGGGATGTAGAGGAAGGGTGATCGGATCCGCTTCTGCTGGGCGAATCCGTACGCGGCTATGACGAGCACCGCGCCGAGCAGGGGAAGTATTGACAACGAACTTGTGTAGAACAACGCGATCACGATGATGGCGCCCAAATCGTCCACCACGGCGAGCGTCAGCAGAAAGATGCGCACCTCGACCGGAAGATTCCGGCCTGCGACCGCAAGCACCGCCAAAGCAAACGCGATGTCGGTAGCCATCGGGATTCCCCAGCCACTGGGCTGGCCGCCAGGTAGTGCAACGTTGATCACCACAAAGATGAGCGCCGGGACGACCATCCCGCCCAGGGCGGCCGCGGCAGGCACCAACGCGGTGGCCATGTGTCGAAGCGACCCCATGACCAACTCGTACTTGAGTTCCACCCCGGCGACGAAGAAGAACACCGCGAGGAGGCCATCGCCGGCCCACGTCGCCAACGACAGATGAAGGTGCAGTGCCTCTGGTCCAACTTCGATTTTGGTGAGGTCGACGTACGCGGTCGACCACGGGGAGTTCGCCCAAATGAGGGCGATCGCGGCGGCGGCGAGCAGGAGTGCCCCGCCGATGGTCTCGTTTCGGAGCGCCTCAACGACGCGTCGCGGGGTTGCGACAATCAGGCCCTTCTCTGCCATCAGTCTTCACTCGGGTTGGCCGCGAGGCCATTCTCGATCAGCGTCATGACGGCTGGGTCGGCCAGCGTCGTCATATCCCCGAGCGAGCGATGCTCGGCAACATCGCGAAGCAGTCGCCGCATGATCTTCCCCGAGCGGGTCTTGGGCAGTTCTTTGACCAGCAGCACTTTGCCCGGCTTAGCGATTGGACCGATTTCCGCGGCGACGTGGCGTCGCAGATCCTCCACTGTGTGGTCGGACACCTCGGCGTGCTCGCGCAAGATCACGAAAGCAACGATCGCTTGACCGGTCGTCTCGTCATTGGCACCGACGACTGCTGCCTCAGCAGTCGCAGGGTGGGAAACCAGCGCAGACTCCACCTCCGTGGTCGAGATCCGGTGCCCGGAGATGTTCATGACATCGTCGACCCGACCGAGTAGCCAAACGGCCTCGTCCTCGTCGTATTTGGCGCCGTCACCAGCGAAGTACACGTCGGGCCAACGTGACCAGTAGTTCTCGACGAACCTCTCCGGATCACCCCAAATTCCGCGAAGCATTGCGGGCCACGGTTCATCGAGGATCAGATAGCCGCCTTCGCCGGGTTCGACAGGTTCGCCGTGGTCATCAACGATATTGGCGCTGATGCCAGGCAGTGCCCGCATGGCCGAGCCCGGTTTGCAGACCGTGATGCCCGGTAGCGGGCTGATCATGATGGCGCCGGTTTCGGTCTGCCACCAGGTGTCCACGATCGGGCAACGATTGCCGCCGATGACCTCTCGGTACCACATCCATGCCGCGGGGTTGATGGGCTCGCCGACGCTGCCGAGCAGTCGCAGTGAGCTCAAGTCGAACTGCTGGGGATACTCGCGGCCCCACTTCGCGAACGTCCGAATCGCTGTCGGCGCGGTGTAAAGGATGGTGACGCGGTACTTCTCGATGATCTCCCACCAGCGACCCTGGTGCGGGGTGTCCGGAGTGCCCTCGTACATGACCTGCGTTGCCCGGTTGGCCAGGGGGCCATAGGTGATGTAGCTGTGGCCGGTGACCCATCCGACGTCGGCGGTGCACCAGTAGACGTCCTCGCCTGGCTTGTGATCGAACACCATGTGATGCGTGTAGGCCGTCTGGGTCAGGTAGCCACCTGAAGTGTGCAGAATCCCCTTGGGCTGACCGGTTGTCCCAGAGGTGTAGAGGATGAACAGCGGTTGTTCACTGTCGAACGCTTCCGCGTCGTGCCGCGTTGATTGCCGCGCCACCAGGTCGTCCCAACGGTGGTCCCGAGCTGTCCACTCAACATCTTGGCCAGTCCGTCGAACCACCAGCACGTTCTCGACTGACGGGCTCGCCGAGACGGCTTCGTCGACTGCGGGCTTGAGCGCCATCGGTTTGCCGCGACGGTAGCCACCGTCAGCGGTGATGACGAGCTTGGCTTGGGCGTCGTCAATTCGACTGCGGAGGGCCTCTGAGCTGAAGCCACCAAAGACCACCGAGTGAGCAGCGCCGAGTCGCGCGCAGGCCAGCATCGAGATGACGGCCTCCGGAATCATCGGCAAGTAGATGGCGACTCTGTCTCCGGCCACGATCCCAAGCTCGGTCAGCGCATTCGCGGCCTGGCACACCTCGTCGCGGAGCTGGGCGTAGGTAATCGAGCGGGTATCACCCGGCTCGCCCTCAAAGTGGATGGCGATTTGATCGCCGTAACCGTCCTCGACATGGCGGTCGACGCAGTTGACGGCCACATTGAGGCGACCGCCGGAGAACCACGTCGCGACCGGCGCTTGGCTGAAGTCCAGCGTGGTGTCCCAGCGCTGCTCCCATTGCAATCGGCTGGCCTGTTCATCCCAGAATGCCATCCGGTCGGCTTCGGCGCTGGCGTACAGTTGTGGAGTCGCGTTCGCGTTGGCTGCGAATTCCGGATCCGGCGCGAAGTGCCGATTTTCGTGAAGAAGATTCTCTAGCGCCTCGTTGCTCACCAAGAAACCGTATCCGAAAGTGCACACTTAGTCAGACGGCCCATCACGGCCTAGAGGAGATCACATGACGAGAAGGCCAGTCTGGCTGCTGCTGGGTGTTGCGGTGGCCGCTGTCGTCCTCATCATCGTGTTCCTCCCCGGTGGCTCAAGCACGAGTGCCAACCAAAACGGCAACGCGGAGTCTGGCGCCATTTTGGTGGATCCCTCCAACTCGAATGAACCGGGCGTCAACACCTCTGGGGTGACAAACCCGCCGGAACCGCAACCCGCGATCGACTTACCGAATGCTGTTGCGGGTCAGAAACCGACCCAGTTCGTGGTCGTCTCCTTTGATGGTGGTGTCGAGAGCAAAGACGGCCTGATGACCCACTACATGGACTTGGCCAAGCAGGTCGACGGCCGCTTCTCCTTCTTCGTTTCCGGGGTGTATCTGCTGCCGGACAACAAAATGAAGCTCAACTACGACCCTCCCGGCCACACCCGCGGCACCTCCGCGATCGGCTTCGGCGACCCAGCGATCATTGGCACCCGCATCGACAAGCTCGGCGAGGCCTACCTCGCCGGAAACGAGATCGGCACCCACTACAACGGGCACTTCTGCGGTGCCGGTGGGGTTGGCTCCTGGTCGACAGCCGATTGGACGTCGGAGATCAACCAGTTCAACAAGATCATGGACAATTGGCGGGCCTACAACCCGCAGGCCGCCGACGCGGGGCCGCTGCCGTTCAGCTCCAGCGTGGTCAAGGGCGGCCGGACGCCGTGCTTGGAGGGTAACCGCCCGGCGATGTACAAGGCGTTCAAGCGGGCTGGATACGAGTACGACACGTCCAACCCCGGCAAGCTCGAGTGGCCGACCAAGACCAAGGGCCTGTGGGACATTCCGTTGCAGGCCATCAAGGTCCCCAACCTCACTTACCCGACCTTGTCGATGGATTACAACTTCCTGTTCAACCAGAACGCTGGCAAGACCACGGCTCCGGAAGCCAAGTGCAAGTCCATCGAGGAAGACACCTACCAGGCGTATCGCAAGGCGTTGGATGACGTCGAGGCCGGTAACCGCGCACCGCTGATTCTCGGTAACCACATGAACGAGTGGGTGTGTGGCGCGTACAAGAACGCGTTGACGCGGTTCGTCCAGGACACCCATCGCGACCACCCGGACGTCAAGTTCATCTCCACAATTGACCTCGCCCGCTGGATGGACGCGCAGGACCCAGCAGTGCTCAAGGCGCTCCAGCAGCTTCCCGCCCAAGCGCAGTAGGGGAGAATCACTGTCCGTGCCCCCAACGGACTTGCTCGCACCCCTCGTTGATCTGACCGGCGTTCAGCAAGCAGCCGACAACGCTCGCCAGCGAGTCGACTCCCTATTGTGGGATCGCAGCCTGCAGACCAAAGGGCAGGCGCTGGCCGCCGATTGCTCCTTGCAGAACGCTCGGGCGTCGGCAGCGATCGACGGCATCGACATCGCGCTTTCGGCCTGGGCCACCGGCGACGCGTTTGATGACTCGCCGATCGGCCACGCTGCTGCCGGTGTGTGGAGGCTGGAAGAGGCCCTGCGCGAACTTGGGGGAATCTGGGCGACCGCACCCTCGCAAGCACTCGCACGGATGCACAGCCTTGTGGCCAGGGACGTTGTGGCTGAGGCCGAACTCGGCCGTCCCAGGCGTGACGACCAGGCTGACGATCCGCTCCGCGTCAAGGCACTGCCAGATGTGCCGACGATGCAGGTCAGGCTGACCGCGTTGACCGACATGGCGACAGGTTCGACTGCTGCGCCCGCCGTGGTCGAGGCAGCGATCATTCACGGTGAACTGCTTGCCCTTCGGCCGTTCGGTTGGGGCAGTGGACCGATCGCCCGGGCGGCGATGCGACTGGTGCTGGCCCATCGAGGCCTCGATCCTGATCTGCTGGTCATGACCGATGCCGCGGTCTACTCAATCGGCCGACCGGCGTATGTCGACGCGGTGCGCTCGTACATCAGCGGGACACCCGACGGCGTAGCGCGGTGGATCCGCTTCTGTGCTGAATCTGTCTCGGTCGGGGCGCGGTTGAGTAGCGACCGCTTGGGTCAGTTGGCCTGAACCGCGCGTTGACTTCCAGACACGCCGGAGTTTTTCCCCGAGCCATTGCGTGTCGGGTGAAACCTGCCCATTGGACATTCCATTGGCGACTCTGCGGGAGTAGAAATAACTCGTAGCGGCCCCCAGGGTTGCAAACGCCGGATCGGGCACCCACGCGGCGCCTGACCCTCGATAAGGGTGATGGTCCTTCGAGACCACGTGTACGCACGCTTGTTCACCTGGTTCGGCGTGACGAGGAGCCCCCGTCTTTGGCGGGGGCTCCTGGCATGTTCCGGCTCGTCGGGGGTGTTAGTGACGACGGAGTCGCTGGCGGGCGTACCAGGCCATTCCGAGCGCAGCAGCGCCGGCGGCGCTCGCGGCACCTGCCGCGGCGCGGGCACGAGCCTGCTGACCCTTCTCCTTCATCGCGACTGGCTTGCGGAAGTCGAGGACCGGCCACACCCGTTCGGAAGCGATTTGGCGCAGTTCCTTGTCGGGATTGGTCGCGAAGGGATGACCGACCGCCTCGAGCATCGGCAGGTCGGTGATCGAGTCGGAATACGCGTAGCAATCCGCGAGGTCGTAGCCCTTGTCCTCCGCGAGCGCCCGCATCGCATCGGCCTTCGCGTCGCCGTAGGCATAGAAGAGGATCTCGCCGGTGTACTTGCCGTCTTCGATCGCCACCTGGGTGCCGATCGCTATGTCTGCGCCAAGTAGTTCGCAGATCGGCTCAATGACCTCGGTGCCCGAGGATGAGATGACCACGACGTCCCGGCCCGCCGCATGGTGCTCGTCGAAGAGCGTCAGGGCTTCGGCGTAGATGATCGGTTCGATGACCGTGCCCAGCGCATCGTTGACGATGCTGCTGACCAGGGACACGTCCCAACCTGCGACCAGGTCAGACATGTACGCGCGGGCCTGATCCATTTGTGATGCGTTCGCGCCTGCCAGTAAGTAGACGAACTGGCCGTAGGCGCTCCTGAGCACATCCGCGCGCGCCAGCAGGCCGCTGTCAAAGAGGGGCTTTGCGTAGGCCAAGGTGCTTGATTTGGCCAGCAGGGTCTTGTCCAGGTCAAAGAACGCCGCCGACTTAGCCATGCCGCCATCGTAGGTACGTGCGCAACTCGGCGCCAATCCTTGTGCCGCGACTCGCAAACGTCTTTCTCGTTGGCGCGGCTTGGCCAGTTTTGGCAGCGCCGTCTCATTGCACAGCGTGTGCGAATGTGTGCATACTGCTACCACCCGGTCGTGACTGCGACCGCGTCAACGCATCCCCCGCGTTGGCCTGAAGACCCCCGCATCCCCCGCGGGGGTCTTCCCCATGCGGGGCCAGAACCGCGACTTCGCACAGCAGTTGTCCACATTCCATTGATGCGTCCGGCTTTCCCACAGTTGACGGTTGTTCGCGCGCTCCTGGCTCCCAGCTTGGGCAGGCTCACTGCATGGTCACAAGAGGTGCGACTGCCAGTGAAGTCATCGGCGGCACATCGACGAGAAGCACGCGCAATGGCGAGGGTGCTGCCCCGCTGTTGGCGACTGACGATGTTGAACTGCTCGATGACCTCCTGCGACTATCCGCCGCCGCGCAGATTCGGCCTGATATTGCGATGTCGCTGGCGGCGGTCCGCAGCCGTTGGTCGAGTTCACCCCTGGTCGTGGTGGGGGCGGATATGGCCGAGCAGATTCAACGCGCGCATGTTCCTCGTCGACCGTCGGTGGTACTGGCGACCCGTACTTCAGCAGTGCCGAGTTTGTGGCAGCGCGGGGTCGAACTGGGAGTCGAGCACGTCGCCTGCCTGCCGGAGGCTGAAGGCTGGTTGATCGACCGCTTCGCCGAACTGTTCGACGCAGAGGTTCGTCATGCACCAGTTATTGCGGTGGTCGGATCCCGCGGCGGGTCAGGGGCTTCGAGTCTGGTGGCCGCGTTGGCCGTTACGGCCGCGTCGATCGGCCTACGCTCGCGGGTCGTTGACCTCGATTCCCTCGGCGCCGGAATAGATGTGGTGCTTGGTGGGGAAGAACTCGCGGGACTGCACTGGCGGGATCTCGAGCAGGCACAAGGCCGAATCCCGGCAGCTGTCCTGGATTCCGGACTGCCCGAGGTTGCAGGTACCCGCGTCCTCACGTGGGGACCAGGCCGATGCGAACCACTGTGGCCCGGCGCGGTCGCCGCATCGGTCGATGCGCTGAGGAAGGTCAGCGATCTCGTCATCGTTGACCTTCCTCGTGGCCTCGGGGATTTCGCCGGCGAGGCGCTCGCCCGCGCCAGCTGGGTACTGATGGTGGTCCCGCGCGATGTCACGTCGGTCGCCGCCGCCGGGCGGATCCTCGCCGGACCGTCGTTGGAAGGGGCGTCGGTCCAACTGGTGACCCGCGGTCCGGCGCCGAGCGGAATCGATCCAGCAGACATCGCCAGATTGCTGGGCCTGCCACTGCTGGCGAACCTGGACCGAGATTCGGCCGTGGCACGCGAACTGGAGTCGGGTTCGGCACCCGGAACTCGGCGACGTAGTTCGTTGCACCGGACGAGTCGAGTCATCCTGGACCAACTCGGACTGATCGCGGGAGCCAGCCCATGAGCGCGACGTTTGTTTCCGAGGGAATGGTCGATCGAATCCGGGACCGACTAGCCCGCGAGAATTCGGCCCCTACCCCATCACGAGTCGCGGCCGCACTGCGATCCGAGGGAGTGATTCTTGGTGATGCGGCGGTACTGGAAATGGTCGTCGCCCTACGCTCCGAACTCGCCGGTGCAGGCCCGCTGGAGCCATTGCTCCGCGAATCTGGGGTCACCGATGTGCTGGTCAACGGGCCGGACTCGGTGTGGGTGGACCGAGGTTCGGGCCCCACGCTGGAACCGGTCACATTTCGAGACGAGCCTGCGGTTCGGCGGCTGGCCCAACGGCTCGCCGCCGCCGCCGGCCGACGCTTGGACGAGGCGACCCCCTACGTCGATGCCCGGATGCCAGATGGTTCGCGCCTGCACGCCATCCTGCCGCCAATCGCCACCCGCGGAACCTGCATCTCGCTGCGGGTCCCACGCCGCCGGGTCTTCACGCTGACCGACCTCATCGACCTGGGGACTTTGCCGCCAGGTGGTTCTCGCTGGCTCGCTGCCCTGGTTGCGGCCCGTGCAGCCTTCCTTATCAGCGGCGGAACCGGGTCGGGGAAGACAACGCTGTTGTCGGCCTTGTTGTCGATCTGCGACGACCGGGAGCGGATGCTCATCGTGGAGGATTCTGGCGAACTCGACCCGGATCACCCCCACGTCGTACGGCTGGAGGTGCGGCCGCCCAACGTCGAGGGGCAGGGCCACGTCAGCCTGCGAGACCTCGTCCGGCAGGCGCTGCGCATGCGGCCTGATCGCCTGGTCGTCGGTGAGGTTCGCGGCGCTGAGGTGGTTGATCTGCTCGCGGCCTTGAATACCGGACACGAGGGTGGCTGCGGAACCGTTCACGCGAACTCGGCTGCCGATGTCCCCGCTCGGTTGGAGGCACTTGCGCTGGCTGCCGGACTCGGCCGAGATGCACTGCACTCGCAGGTCGCCGCCGGCGTCGATGCGGTCGTCCATATCGACCGCGACCGTGGTGGCCGACGCACCGTCGCTGGCATCCACACCATGCGCCGCCGAGATGATGGCTTGGTTGTCGCTGAGGAGGCCGTGTCATTCAGTGGCGCCGAGGTCAGGCACGGCCCGGCAGCACAGCGATTGGCGACGCGGCTCGGACTCGAACACCAGTCTCCGTGAATACCGCCGCAGTTGTCGGAGCCTTCTGTGCGGGACTGGCCGCCGTCATCTTCTGGTGGCAACCCCGCCGATCACTGGCACGATCCGAACCCGATGTTGATCATCAACCGCGACCTATACCGACTGCGGTGGGATGGATTCGTGGCCGAATCTCACGACGATCCGATGCGACCAAGAGACGACAAGCCGCCCTTGAGGTGGTGTCGGGGTTCGCCGCCGAGCTCAAGGCGGGACAACCCTTGGGGGTGGCACTGCAGCGCTGCGTCGAATCTGTGCCCGTGGTGGTGTGCCCGCACGCTATTGCCGTCGTGCGCCTCGGCGGCGACCTGCCGCAGGCTCTGCTGCGTGACGCGCGGGAACAGCGATTGCCAATCCTTCGCTCGCTGAGCGCTCTCTGGCAGGTCGCCGAGGGTTCCGGCGCGGGGTTGGCAGCCGCAGCCGACCGGCTCGCGACTGCTGAGACCAACGCCGAAGAGGTGCGGCGCGAACTGATGGCACAGCTTGCGGGTCCTCGAGCAACCGCTCGGGTTCTGGCCGGCTTGCCAGCGGTCGGACTGATGCTCGGCACGAGCCTTGGGGCATCCCCAGTGAAATGGCTGCTCGGCACTCCGTGGGGGCTGACGATGCTGGCGGCGGGTTTGGTGTTGGAGGCTCTCGGGCTCTTCTGGACGAGCAGGCTCACCCAGTCGGTCGAGGCGCTGTTGTGACGGCGGTGCTGGTCGCCTGCCTGACTGGCGCCTGGCTGCTCCTGTGGACCTGGCGGACACCGCCTACTCGCCGCCTCGAACAAGTGGTGCGGGCCCAACGGAATGCTTCTGCGGGCACAGCGCTGAATCCGCGGCCAACCGCAGCCACACACGATGTCGTCAACCCGCGATTGATCTTTGCCGCGTGTGCGATGGCGGCATTCGGTTGTTGGATGCTCGTGGGCGGTCCGACCGGAATCGTGTTGGCTGGCGCGATTTTGGTCGTGGGTCCACGATTGCTCGCGGGCGTTGAACCCCGATCGGTTCGCGCGCGCCGACAGGCATTGGAATCGGCCGCTCCGATGGTTGCGGATCTGATGGCTGCTTGCTTGTCGTCGGGCGCCTCGGCGGGTGCGGCGACACGAACCGTGTCACAGGCGCTGGATGGCCCAGCGAGTGACGTCCTGGCCAAGTGCGTGACGCACATCGATCTGGGTGCTGACCCCACCCAGACCTGGTCCTCGATGACGGCGGACACAGCACTCGCTCCCATCGCCCGGGCCGTAGTCCGTTCGGCGCAATCCGGGGCACCGCTTGCCGACGTGCTGGTACGTGTTGCCGACGATCTGAGATCGGCTCGCAAGGCGACGCTGGAGACGGCTGCGCGCAGTGCGGGGATCAAAGCAGTCGGACCGTTGGGACTGTGCTTCCTACCAGCCTTCATGTTGCTGGGGATCGTCCCGCTCGTGGCCAGCCTGATCGTCCAGATGACTGGGTAGCGCGTCCACAACCCAACTGCCCGGTGGTGCAATCCCCAGTTCGATTCTCAGTGCCGCGGCGGTATTCCAGTTGGCGCAACGATGAATGTGCGCAGCAATCGGGGCGCCGAGTGGGGTCAGGGCCCACCTGTTCCGGCGGGGGATCGGAGCGGTTCACGGGCGGCCTGGCCGTCCACTTCAAGGAGGTAGTGCATGACAAATCAACTGGCGAGGGTTGTTCACGACGATCAGGGAATGTCAACGGCGGAGTATGCCGTGGGCACCGTTGCCGCGGCTGGATTCGGTGGGCTGCTGGTCAAGCTCCTATCGAGCCCAGATGTCCAGGACTTGTTGTGGAACGTTATTCAGAAGGCGTTCTCATTCATCTTCTGAGTCGATGCTGGTGGGGTCAGATTCGTTCTGGCCCCACCAGGACTCGACGGGCGTCGTCGCTGATTGTGAACGAGCGCAAACTCGGCCGCGACCAGTCCGGCATGGTCACGGCAGAACTGGCGGTTGCGCTCGTGGGCCTGGTCGTTGTGCTCGCGATGATCCTCTTTGCTGTGGCCGTTGCCGTTGCGCACATACGGACGCAGGAAGCGGCGAGGGTTGGCGCACGTGCGGCCGCGCGTGGTGAGGCAGGCGGCGACGTCACTGCGGCGGCCCATCGTGCGGCACCCGGTAGTTCGGTGGAGGTACAACGCAGCGGCGAGCGGGTTCGGGTCGTGGTTCGCGACCGGCTTCGATTGCCGATGCTCCGAATCGGTGGCGTGACGGTCACGTCGGACTCGGTCGCTGGAGTGGAGCCGCGATGAGTTGTCAGGCCCGACAACACCGAGCTGACCGAGGTGCGGCGACGATCTACGTGATGGCGATGGCGCTGATTTGCCTCGTCGCGGCAGTGGTTGCAGTAGCTATCGGCGAGGTCGCGATCACTCGTGCGCGAGCCAGTAGTGCCGCCGACCTGGCAGCCCTGGCCGCGGCCGACAATCGCCAATCCGGTGCGCCATGTGCGCGAGCCAGCTCGGTCGCTGCGGCCGGCGGCGCACGGTTGACAAGCTGCGAGCAGGTCGGGTCCGACGTCTTGGTGCAGGTCGAAGATCAACTTCCGCGCATGGTTCGGATGTTGGCCGGAGCTGCCGGGCAGCGCGCACCTATCATTCACGTGGTCGCTCGTGCGGGTCCACCGCAGTGACACTCGTGCGGGTCCACCGCAGGTGTGCCACAGTTGACCGTCGGCCCGCACTGAAGCTATGTCGGAGGAAAACGTGCAGATCACCATCTCGACCCGTGAACAGGACAACCGCTCGATCGTTGAGGTGTCCGGTGAAGTGGATGTGCACGAGGCCCCGACCCTGGATGCCGAGCTGTCGGGCCTGATCGAGGCCGGCAACGTCAACGTGATCGTCGACTTCACCAACGTCGAGTTCCTGGATTCAACTGGCCTAGGAGTGCTGGTCAAGGGCCTCAAGCGCGCCCGCGAGCACGATGGCTCACTGACCGTGGTGGCGACGGCTGACCGGATTGTCAAGGTATTCCGAATCACCGGACTCGACTCGGTCATTGGAGTTCACGCCACTGTTTCCGATGCGCTCGCGGGCTGATCACCGTGCCCATGGCCGCACTGAGCATCCCGCCTGACACCGAGAACGTGCGGACAGTTCGACTTGTCGCCGGTGCCGCTGCCAGACGAACCGGTATTGACGAGGAAATCCTGGAAGAGGTTCGCCTGGCCGTTGGAGAGGCGTGCGCCCGGGCCGTCCTGCGGCACCGAGGTGCAGGTGAGACCGCCGCGATCGATGTCGAACTCAATCATGATGAGCACGGATTTAGCGTTCGAGTCGTCGATCACGTCGTCGATGCGCCTGATGAGGACGAGGCGCAGCTTGCCCTCGCGGTTATTTCGGCGCTCGTGCCAGAGTCATCACTGACGGCTGAGGCCGGTGGCACTGTCGTCACGATGCGCTGGCCCGCTGCCGGGTAGGGGTCGTTACCCGCCCGAATCGGGACTTTGACCTTGGGGGTCTGTCAACCCGAAGGACCATCACAACGTAGACTCGCGCCGATCCAGAGGCCTTCGTTGGTTTCTGGTCGCTTAGGAATACCTAAGTTGGTGGTGTTGGCAGGTCCCACAGGAGGCGTGGGGCCTACGCGCTGGGCGCGGGCCGGCACCAATAATTGGTCATTTGTGACAAGGAGACAGCATGTCCGCAGTCAGCTCGCTTGCAGCTGGCGTCGCGATCTCGCTTGAAGGCACCAACTTCACCCTCGTGGCTGTCGTTGCTCTCATTGCCTTACTCGCGTTGGTCGTAGCGCTGGTCCTGGTTCGTGGCGTACTTGCCGCCGGTCAGGGAACCGAAACCATGCAGGAGATCGCCGGGTCGATCCAGGAAGGCGCATCCGCTTACCTGAGTAGGCAGTTCAGGACGCTGAGCATCTTCGCGGTGATCGTGTTCTTCGTTCTGTTCCTGCTTCCCGCCGAGACAACCAGTGAGCGCATCGGGCGCTCGATCTTCTTCGTCGTTGGTGCCGTGTTCTCCGGCATCACCGGCTACGTCGGCATGTGGCTGGCCGTCCGCGCGAACGTGCGCGTCGCCGCTGCCGCCCAGGAATCCGGCGAGCTCAACGCCATGAAGATCGCCTTCCGTTCCGGTGGCGTCGCTGGCATGTTCACCGTGGGCCTCGGCCTATTCGGTGCGGCACTGGTGGTGCTGATCTACAAGGGCGAGGCGCCCAAGGTGCTTGAGGGCTTCGGCTTCGGCGCTGCGCTGCTCGCGATGTTCATGCGTGTTGGCGGCGGTATCTTCACCAAGGCTGCCGACGTCGGAGCTGACTTGGTCGGCAAGGTCGAGCAGGGAATCCCGGAGGATGACCCCCGCAACGCAGCCACCATCGCCGACAACGTCGGTGACAACGTCGGTGACTGTGCCGGTATGGCAGCTGACCTGTTCGAGTCCTACGCCGTGACTTTGGTCGCCGCCCTCATCCTGGGTAAGGCAGCCTTCGGCGAAATCGGCCTTGTGCTTCCGCTGGTCATCCCGGCGATCGGTGTTATCACCGCAGTTCTGGGTATCTTCACGGTCGCTCCGCGTGCGGGTGATCGTTCCGGCATGACTGCCATCAACCGTGGCTTCTTCATCTCCGCGATCATCTCCGCGATCTTGGTTGTTGTGGCTTCGTTCTGGCTGCTGCCCTCACGGATCGTTGAGCTCAAGGGCATCTCGATTGACGGCTACGGCGTTGACATCTTCAAGATCGCCTCCTTCAACCCACGCCTCATGACGATCGGCGCGGTCCTGATCGGCATCCTGCTGGCAGCAGCGATGCAGGTTCTGACCGGCTACTTCACCGAGACCAACCGCAAGCCGGTCAACGACGTCTCACAGTCGTCGCTGACGGGTCCAGCGACGGTCATCTTGGCTGGTATTTCGGTGGGTCTTGAGTCTGCCGTTTACTCGGCGCTACTCGTCGCGGCCGCGGTCTACGGCGCGTTCCTGCTTGGTGGCGGTTCGCTGCTGCTCAGCCTGTTCGCGGTTGCGCTGGCCGGTACCGGCCTGCTGACCACCGTCGGTGTCATCGTCGCAATGGACACCTTTGGCCCGATCTCCGACAACGCCCAGGGCATCGCGGAGATGTCCGGTGACGTCGATGAGCAGGGCGCACAGGTGCTCACGAGCCTTGACGCGGTTGGGAATACGACCAAGGCGATCACCAAGGGCATCGCGATCGCGACCGCCGTGCTCGCTGCGACCGCGCTGTTCGGCTCCTTCCGCGACACCGTCGTGTCGGCTGCCGCCGATTCCGGCGACGCGTTACGCACGGTCTTCACCAGTCAGCCCTTGGATTTCGGCCAGTACGCCGGTGTGCTCGACGTTGCCAACCCGCGCAACCTGGTCGGCCTGATCATCGGTGCGGCCGTGGTGTTCCTGTTCTCCGGCCTTGCCATCAACGCGGTCTCCCGCGCTGCTGGTGCGGTGATCTTCGAGGTGCGTCGCCAATTCCGCGAGCACCCCGGAATCATGGCGGGCACGGAGAAGCCCGAGTACGCCCGTGTGGTCGACATCGTCACTCGCGACTCGCTGCGTGAGCTAGCGACGCCGGGTCTGCTCGCGGTGCTGACGCCGATCGCGGTTGGATTCGCCCTCGGCATCGGTGCCCTCGGCTCCTACTTGGTCGGAACGATCGCCACCGGTCTGCTGATGGCGGTCTTCCTGTCGAACTCCGGTGGCGCGTGGGACAACGCCAAGAAGTTCGTCGAGGACGGCAACTACGGCGGCAAGGGCTCGCTGTCGCATGAGGCAACCATCATTGGCGACACGGTTGGCGATCCGTTCAAGGACACCGCTGGCCCGTCGATCAACCCGCTGATCAAGGTGATGAACCTGGTTGCGCTGCTGGTGGCCCCAGCTATCGTGTCCATGTTCCTCAACAACCAGACGTGGCTGCGCATGGCAATTGCCGGCGTCGCAACCGCGATCGTGGTCGGCTCAGTCATCATCAGCAAGCGTCGTCCAATCGCCGTGGCTGAAGACGACATGGGCGAGGGCGTCGAAGAGCCGGGTGCGCCAACCCCGGACGCTGACGACGAGCTCGACGAAATCGTCGACGAGGTCGCCACTGAAGAGGGTGTCCCGCTCCCGGCCGATGAGGTTGAGGATGGCGCCGATGGCGACAAGGAAGACACCAAAGAAGACAGCAAGGACGACGCGAAGGCAGATGCCAGCGCCTAACGGTCGACCAATCAACTGCCCCGGAATCCAGCATGTGATTCCGGGGCAGTTGGATTTTCTGGCGCTGTCTGCTGAGCCCACCTGGTCGCGTTGCACACCTATGAGGTTGATCCCACTGGCGATGCCACGGGTAACGTGACGGAGTCGATGGGGTTAGAGTCGCCGCGGCATCACCTGAATTCACCACCGAACCAAAGGAGCGCGCCTGTGCCGACGAAGCCAGCCACCCGCCGGCTCGTCATCGTGGAGTCCCCGGCCAAAGCGAAGACGATCCAGGGTTACCTGGGCAAGGGCTATGAGGTCGACTCCAGCGTGGGCCACATTCGTGACCTCCCGCAGGGTGCCGCCGAGATCCCCGAGCAGTACCGCGGCCTGCCCTGGGCGCGGTTGGCGATCGACATCGACAATGACTTCGCCCCCGTCTATGTGGTGCATCCGTCCAAGAAGGCCAAAGTCGCCGAGCTCAAGAAGAAGCTCAAGAACGCCGACGAGTTGCTGCTCGCCACCGATGAGGACCGCGAGGGTGAGGCCATCGCATGGCACTTGCTGGAGGTCCTCAAGCCCAAGGTGCCGGTTCGTCGGATGGTCTTCCACGAGATCACCAAAGAAGCCATTCAGCGAGCGGCGGAAGAGACTCGCGAGCTCGACACGAGCTTGGTCGACGCGCAGGAAGCCCGCCGGGTGCTCGATCGGCTGTATGGCTTCGAGGTCTCGCCGGTGCTGTGGAAGAAGATCATGTCCAACCTGTCGGCCGGTCGCGTGCAGTCCGTTGCGCTGCGCCTCGTGGTGGATCGTGAGCGTGAGCGGATCGCATTCAGGGCGGCCGAGTACTGGGACCTGGAAGCGTTGGTCGACCCCGGGGCATTCCCTGCGCGACTGACCGGCGTGGACAGTCAGCGGATCGCCACCGGCGCTGACTTCGATGATCGCGGCCAGTTGAAGAAGCCCGACGTGCTGCGCCTCGACGGTGCCGGGGCCGAGAAGCTCTCCGACGCGCTGACCGACGCGCCACTGCGCGTCACGTCGGTGACCCGCACCCCAAAGTCGCGCAGACCGCAACCGCCGTTCATGACCTCGACGCTGCAGCAGGCCGCCGGCAACAAACTGCGCTGGACTGCCCAACGGGCGATGCGTGTCGCCCAAGGGCTCTACGAGCGCGGGTACATCACCTATATGCGGACCGACTCCACAACGCTGTCGGACGCTGCGATCAACGCCGCCCGCAAACAGGCCGGTGAACTCTATGGCGCCGACCATGTCTCGGCGGCACCTCGCCGGTACGAGCGCAAAGTGAAGAACGCGCAGGAGGCGCACGAGGCTGTTCGCCCGGCCGGGGATTCCTTCCGCACTCCTGCCGAGGTCGCCGGAGAGCTGACTGGTGACGACTTCGCGCTGTATGACCTGATCTGGAAACGAACCGTCGCATCGCAGATGGCTGACGCCAAGTTGGCGACGACGACGATCAAGCTGAACGCCGATGCTTCCGATGGCCGCGTCGCGCAGTTCTCCGCTAGCGGCACCGTCGTCACCTTCGCTGGGTACATGGCCGCCTACGAGGAGGGCGACTCCGACGATTCGGGCAAGGACGGCAAGGAAGGTTCGACCCGGCTGCCCAATCTTTCCGAGGGCGACCACGTCGAACTGCGCAGCATCTGCGCCGAAGGTCACGCCACCAAGCCGCCCGCGCGCTATACCGAGGCTCGGCTGGTCAAGGAACTCGAAGAGCGCGGCATCGGCCGCCCGAGCACCTACGCCTCCATCATCGACACCCTGGAGCGACGCAACTACGTCGTCAAGCGTGGCTCGGCAATGATCCCGACCTGGCTCGCGTTTGCCGTGATCCGGTTGCTGGAGGAACACTTCGCGCAACTCGTCGACTATGACTTCACCGCCACGATGGAGGAGGTGCTGGACACCGTCGCTGCTGGTGACGTTCCCCGGCTGGAGGTTCTGCGCCGGTTCTACTTCGGCGGCGAGGGCCTCAAGGGTGAGCCGTTCACCGGCTTACACCAACTGGTCAACGGGCTTGGTGATATCGACGCGAGAGAAATCTCCTCGTTCCCACTGGCCGACTCGGACCTGGTGTTGCGCGTTGGCCGCTATGGCCCGTACCTGGACCGCAATGGCGAGCGAGCCAACGTGCCGGAGGAGTTGGCACCCGATGAGTTGACGGTCGCGAAGGCCGAGGAGCTGATGGCGTTGCCGTCAGGTGATCGCGAACTCGGAATCGACTCGGTCAGTGGAAACATGATCGTGGCCAAGACCGGCCGCTACGGCCCGTACGTCACGGAGTTGCTGCCGGAGGATCCAGAGCCGCAGCCAGCCCCGGCGCCAGTGTCCCCCATCGACGGCGGCGATAGCGACGGTGCCGCGGTGGCCAAACCCAAGCCCAAGAAGCGCGCCAAATCCAAGGTCAAACCCCGCACGGCCAGCCTGTTCAAGGACATGTCCCTGGACACCGTGACCTTCGATGACGCGATGAAGCTGCTCTCGCTGCCGCGAGTCATCGGCCAACATCCCGAAGACGGCGAGGAGATCCTTGCTCGCAACGGTCGGTACGGCCCGTACATCACGTGTGGCAAGGAGACTCGCTCGATCGCTGACGAACCGACTTTGTTCACCATGACTTTGGACGAGGCGATTGCGGTACTGGCCAAACCGAAGGAACGTCGTGGTCGTGGCCAGGCAGCCCCTGGCAAGGAGATCGGCGAGGATCCGGCGACCAAAGCGATGATCACGCTGAAGGACGGCCGCTTCGGTCCCTACGTCACCGACGGGGAGACCAATGCATCGCTGCGACGCGCTGACGACCCCTTGACCATCACCCTCGACCGAGCGGTCGAGTTGTTGGCTGAGCGCAGGGCTGCCGGACCGCCGGTGAAGAAGCGGGCCGCGAAGAAGGCGGCCAAGAAGTCGCCAGCTAAGAAGAGCACGGCGAAGAAGGCTACGGCCAAGAAGACGGCCAAGAAAGCCCCTGCCAAGAAGGTCGCGACGGCGAACTCCTGATCGACAAAGGCGCTTACAGTGACTGACCTGACCCACGGTCGTTCGACTAGCGTGATTGGGGGCCCATGAGCACGGGATTCTTCATCGTCTTCGAAGGCGGCGAGGGTGCGGGCAAGTCCACCCAGGTCGCCGAACTGGCGCGCAACTTGCGCTCGCGTGGTTCGCACGTCGTGCTCACCCGAGAGCCAGGCGGGGTGCCGTCGGCCGAGGCGATCCGTTCGATTCTGCTCGATCCCGCCAACGACGGACTCACCGATCGGGCGGAAGCACTGCTCTTCGCGGCCGCCCGTGCCGAGCACGCCGCCCAGTTGATTCGGCCTGCCCTCGACCGTGGCGACGTTGTGATCTGTGACCGGTTCATCGACTCCTCCGTTGCGTACCAAGGGGTTGCCCGGGACTTGGGCGTTGACCAGATCGCTGATCTGAGCGCGTGGGCGACCGAAGGCCTGCTGCCAGATTTGACAATCGTGCTGGACATCGACCCGGTCGACGGTTTGGTGCGGGCAGGCCACACGAGCGCGACGCCGGATCGTATGGAATCGGAATCGTTGTCGTTCCACGAGCGAGTTCGGCAGGCATTCCTTGACCGCGCCGCAGCGAGTCCGCAGCGGTACGAAGTCATCGACGCGACCTTGCCCGCGGACGTCGTGGCCCAACAGGTCGGCCGGGCGGTCACAGCCCTCATATCGAGGCAGCGCTAGCCGGCAATCACCCCGCTGGCACCCACTCCGCACTGGCAACTACGCAGCCATTGCCCCGCCGGGCTGGCTGACCGTGCACAATCAGGGGGTGACGGTGTGGGACGGCCTGGTCGGTCAGGGGGATGCGGTCGAGACCCTGCGCGCGGCCTCCCTTCACGCTGGCACGATTCCCGTGGGCCCATCAATGACCCACGCTTGGTTGATCACCGGGCCACCAGGCAGTGGCCGTTCCACCGCCGCCATCGCCTTTGCCAGAGCCCTGATGTGCGACCAGGCTGGGTGCGGTGACTGCCCTGCGTGTCGCGATGTTTCGGCCGGCGGTCATCCCGATGTCGAGATCGTCCGACCGCAGGGACTCAGCTATCGCACCGACGATGCTCGGGCGCTGGTGAACCGGGCGTTCATTGCGCCCTCGCTCGGCCGTTGGCATGTGATCGTCATCGAAGATGCCGATCGTCTGACCGAAGCCGCGAACAATGTGCTGCTCAAGGCCATCGAAGAGCCACCGCCGCGAGCGGTCTGGATCCTGTGCACGCCCAGTGCCGAGGACGTGCTGCCGACTATTCGCTCGCGCTGCCGCCAGATCGCGCTGCGCAGCCCCAATCCGATGGATGTGGCTGACTACTTGTCCAGTACCGAGCAGGTCGATCATGCGGTCGCGCTCTTTGCCGCTCGTGCGGCGCAGGGACATGTCGGGCGGGCACGAGCACTGGTCCGCGACGAGGGGGCCCGCCAGCGTCGCCAGCAAATCCTGACCATCCCGTCGTCATTGTCCGACCTCGGCGCGTGCCAGCGTGCGGCCGAACAGATCGTCGCTACGGCAAAGAAGGATGCGCTCGCTGCGACGCAAGATGTCGACCAGAAGGAACTCGCGAATCTGCACTTGGCCTGGGGTGAGGGGGCCGAGGGTCGAGGGGTCAAAGGCGGAGCCCGCGGGATGAAGGGTGCCGAGAAGGAGCTAACCGATCGACAGAACTCACGACGAACCCGCACCCAACGTGACCAGTTGGACCGGGCCCTCATTGACCTGTTGGCGTTCTACCGGGATGTGTTGGCGGTGCAGTTCGCCGCCGAAAACGGCGAGCCCAGGCCGGAGTTGATCAACGAGGAAATTCATGGCGAGGTTGAACGCTCGGCCCAATCCAGCTCCCCGACGGAGACGATGCGGCGGATCAACGCAGTCGATCATGCGCGCGTTGCGCTCAACGCCAACGTAACCCCGGAACTGGCCATCGGCTCGTTGACCATCGAATTGCGACGTCCCAGCCTAAGGAGGTCGATATGAGGCGACAGATCGTGGCGATGTCGGCCTTTCTTGCCGCAGCCAGCCTGGCGCTCGGCGCTTGCGGCTTGACCAGCAACGGCGGTGGACCAACGACCCCACCAACGTCGAGCCCGTCGGCGAACTTGCAGGGCTACTACAACCAACAGGTCCAATGGCGCAGTTGCCTGAACGGTATGCAATGCGCCAGGGTCCAGGTTCCGTTGGACTACGACAGGCCGGATGCCGCCCGCATCCCGCTGGCCGTCGCCCGGATGCCGTTGCGCGACCAGTCGAACAAGCTCGGCTCGTTGGTGCTCAACCCGGGCGGCCCCGGTGGATCGGGAATCCAGTACGCGCAGGCAGCGCAGTACGAGCTTGGCGCCGATGTCCTGAATCGTTACGACATTGTGGGGTTCGACCCTCGCGGCGTCGGGCGCAGCCGCCCCATCGAATGTATGAATGACGCCCAGACCGACAAGTTCATCGCCACCGTCGGTCCGCCGGCGAACGCGGCACAGACCGAAGCGCTGCTGAGCGCCAGCCGATCCGTTGGCAAGACTTGTGAACTGAACTCACCCGCGTTGACCCCGAACGTCGGGACGGCCGAAGCCGCCCGAGACATGGACATCATCCGGTCCGTTCTCGGCGACGCGAAGCTGAACTACCTGGGCAAGTCGTACGGAACGTTCCTCGGACTGACGTACGCGGATCTGTTCACCGATCGGGTCGGCAGCTTTGTCCTCGACGGCGTCATCGACCCGACGCTGACAAACGACGGGTTGGCCAAGGGACAGGCAGAAGGTTTCCAGCTGGCGCTCAGTAGGTTCATCGCCAACTGCCCCAAGCACGCGGACTGCCCCCTACCGGCTGACCCAAAAGCTGGTCTAGTCAAGAT
>JAGNDY010000009.1 GCA_018003655.1 Candidatus Nanopelagicales bacterium | reverse complement strand
GCGTCCTGCTCCAACGAGCCGGACTCACGTAGGTCGGACAACATCGGCCGCTTGTCGGTCCGCTGTTCCGGCCCACGGTTGAGCTGGCTGATCGCGATAACCGGAACCTCAAGTTCCTTTGCCAGCAGCTTCAGCGATCGGGAGAACTCACTGACCTCCTGCTGGCGACTCTCGACCCGCTTGCCACTAGTCATCAACTGCAAGTAGTCGACGATGACCAACCGCAGATCGTTGCGCTGTTTGAGCCGGCGGCACTTGGCCCGGATCTCCATCAGCGTGAGGTTCGGCGAGTCATCGATGAACAGCGGCGCCTCGGAGAGTTCGCTCTGCGTGCGAGCCAGCCTCATCCAGTCCTGCTCGGACATCTTGCCGTTGCGCAGGTTCTGCAGCGGCACTTTGGCCTCGGCGGACAACAGCCGCATGAGGATCTCGTTGCGACCCATTTCCAGCGAGAAGATCGCACTGGTCAGCCCATTCTTGATGCTGGCTGAGCGCGCCAGATCCAGTCCGACGGTCGACTTACCCATGGCTGGTCGAGCGGCGATGATGATCATCTGACCCGGGTGCAGACCGTTGGTGAGCTCGTCCAAGTCGGAGAATCCGGTGGGCACTCCCACGAGAGCACCACCGCGGCTATGGATTGCTTCAATCTCCTCAATGGCGCCCTGCATCAGGTTCGCCAGCGGTTGGTAGTCCTCAGCTGTGCGTTGCTGGGTGACGTCGTAGATCTCGGCCTGTGCGCGGTCGACTAGTTGATCAACTTCACCCTCGGCGGAGTAGCCCATCTGCGCGATGCGCGTGCCAGCCTCCACCAGGCGCCGCAGGATCGCCTGCTCGGTGACGATGCGCGCGTAGTAGCCGGCATTCGCGGCGATCGGCACGCTCGCCGAGAGCGTGTGCAGGTAGGGCGCGCCACCAATGCGCAGCAGTTCGCCCGACTTGGCTAGCTGGTCAGCGACGGTGACCGCGTCGGCGGGCTCGCCACGACCGTAGAGGTCGAGCACGGCGTCGAAGATCGTCGCGTGTGCGGGTTTGTAGAAATCATCAGCTCGAAGGTGCTCGACAACGTCGGCAATCGCGTCTTTGCTCAGCAGCATCGCGCCGAGCACGCACTGCTCGGCTGGCAGATCCTGCGGAGGGGTCCGGTCGACTTGGGGTCGGCCCTCGCTGGTTCCTGGCAAACTGACGGACGCGATGCTCACGCAGGTCCCCTCCCCGATGTGCGACGTCCCGCTGGTTGCAGGCGTTCAGGTTGCACTTGTCCTATTTACCGCGTGGGTCTGACGTTTTGCGCAACCTTGAACTAATTGGCGCGGTGCCCTGTGGACGAGTAGGGGGACAGCGTGTGGATGGAAAGCGCACGGTCATCCACAGGTTTGTGGATAAGTTGGGGACAGCGGTGTCATTCGGATCTAAAAGTTGCCTCTGACCTGCGGAAACGCAGCTCAGGCCCTGTGTGTCGAAATTAGTTTGCCCCCAGCCTCGCGTTAAGCCCACGTGAACACGGCGTGTCGTTTGCGTAGGCTGTCGGCGATGGAACCCACGACCGACACGTACCGGATCATCGTTGTCTGCTTGGGCAATATCTGCCGGTCACCAATCGCCGAGGTGGTCTTGGCTGACCGGCTCGACAGCGCTGGCCTCAGCGACCGAGCCACGGTGGAATCGGCGGGAACAGGTGGCTGGCACATCGGATCGAACGCCGACCCCCGCGCCCAGGCAGCCATGACCAACGCGGGCTACCACCACGACCACAGCGCACGACAGTTTGAGCCTGAATGGTTGACATCCGCGGACTTAGTGTTGGGGATGGACTACGCCAACGTTGAGGATTTGCGAGCACTTTCACCCGACGGTGACGCCAATGGTGTGGTCCGAATCTTCCGGTCGTTCGACCCAACCCTGATGCACCTGCCAGAAGACGATCCGGCCTTAACGGTGCCCGACCCCTACTACGGCGATAGCGATGGGTTCACGCAGGTGCTGGAGATGATCGAACACGCGGCCGACGGAATCATCGACCACGTTCGGCTTGAGCTGGGGCATTAGCGCTGGACCCGCGCCGCGCGGCGGACGCCGAGCGACGGCTCAACGCCACACCCGACCGGGGAGCGACGGGGCGACTACCGATCGGGCACGTATGTCGCAGCCCAACGAGCGGCCCGGGCACCCCGCTTGACCGCCTTCATCGAGACCGGGCGCGGTAACTCAACCGTGAGCGCGACACCTGAGTGTGTCGTGTTGAACCAGCCAGTCAACGTGCCCGTACACACGCCGTTACAGGCGAAGGAACGAACGCGTAGCTTCATCCGATCCGCCAGCCCATGAGTGAGGCCGCGGTTCTTCTGGTGGTAACTGTCGACCGCGTTACCAGCCTGGTGATAAACGAGCACAACATCGGGATCGACAGTGTTCAGGAAACGGATATACGCCCGCGTCTCCGGCTCTGACGCGGCCCGCTTGCCGGGGTAGTACTCGCGGCCGCCCGCGTAGGAGCGCCAATGATCACGGCCGTTGCGGTTGAGATCCACACCATGTGCGTTCTGGCGACGATGCATCTTGGTGCCGTCCGGGTTCAGGTTGCGAATCACCCACAGTGCAGTACCCAGAGGCGGCGAGATCTGCTCAAGGCGCTTGGCAATGGGAACACCACCGGTCTCGTTGCCATGCATCGACCCGATGATCACTGCCACCCGGCTTGACGACTTGGAACCGTACAACCGAGCCACGATGTTGCGACCCCTCACCGACCGTCCGATCACCCGCGAGGTAATCGGCTTGGTCGAGCGGAGGGTACGCGCCGAACTCTGCTCGATGACAGTCGACGAAGTGGCCGAGACGGCGCCAGAGATCGCAGGCGCCGGCGCGCCGCTGGCACTGCCTGCGCCGACAAGCCCCAGGCACACCACGACGCCACCGGCCAACGTGAGGGGCCGCGATGCTCTGCGGGGGGCTAGTGGAGTCATGGGACAAGTATCTCAGTTTGCGGCGATAACCTCAATCGAAACGATGGCAGTCACCGAGGGGTGCAGCTTGATCTCGACATTGTGCGAACCGACTGACTTGATCGAGTGATCAAGGGTGACGGCACGCTTCTCGATCAGTGGGCCACCCGAGGTACGTACTGCGTCGGCAACGTCGGCGGTGGTCACCGAACCGAACAACTTGCCGGTTTCGCCAGCCTTGACCGGCAAGGTGACAGCCAGTCCCTCAAGTTGGTTCTTGACTTCGTTGGCATGCTCGACACCGCGGATCGCCCGGGCGTCGCGCGCCCGTTTGATCTGGGTGATCTGCTTCTCGGCTCCGCGCGACCAAGGCATCGCCAGGCTGCGTGGGACCAGGAAGTTGCGGCCGTAGCCGTCCTTGACCTCGACGATGTCACCGGGGGCACCGAGGCCATCGACCTCGTGAGTGAGGATGAGCTTCATAGTGATCTCCCCCGCTACCGGGCCGTCGAGGTGTACGGGAGCATCGCCATCTCGCGGGCATTTTTGACTGCCGTCGCGATGTCGCGCTGGTGACCGGTGCAGTTGCCCGTGACACGACGGGCGCGAATCTTGCCGCGGTCCGAGATGTACTTGCGCAACAGGTTGATGTCTTTGTAATCGATGATCTGCGGGTCGTCTTTGCAGAACACGCAGGCCTTCTTCTTGAACTTCTTCTCTGGTGGCTTAGCCATGTTGTATCTCCGTAGGTGCTGCTGGTCCGCGCCGACGCGAGTCGGCCACGGAATCGATGACTAGAAGGGTGGCTCGTCCAAGCTTCCGCCGGATCCGCCTGATGACGGGGTGGCCCAGGGATCGTCGCTGGCGACGGTGCGACCGTTGCCGCCTCCGTCGGAGAAGCCGCCGCCTGCGCCGCCACGACTGACCTTGGCGATCTTGGCGGTAGCCGACCGAAGTGCGGGACCGACGTCGTCGACCTCGACTTCATAAACGGTGCGCTTCTCGCCAGCGTTGGTCTCGTAAGAGCGCTGACGTAGACGACCAGACACGATGACGCGGGCGCCCTTGGTCAACGATTCGGCTACGTTCTCCGCGTATTGCCGCCACACCTGGCATGACATGAAGACGGAGTCGCCGTCTTTCCATTCGTTTGCCTGGCGATCAAATGTTCGAGGAGTCGAGGCAACCCGGAACTTGGCAACAGCAACACCGCTGGGTGTGAAGCGAAGCTCGGGGTCGTCGACGAGGTTGCCAACAATCGTGATTTGGGGTTCACCGGCCATGAGTGTCTTCTTTCCTTGTTGGGCTAGCTGGCTTTGACAGCCGGCGGACGAGTGACTTTGGTACGAAGCACTGCTTCGTTGAGCGACAACTGGCGGTCGAGTTCCTTGACCGTGTCAGGTCCGCAGGTCAGTTGGATGAGGACGTAAATGCCCTCTGACTTCTTCTCGATCTCGTAGGCCAAGCGACGCCGGCCCCACACATCGAGTTTGTCGACGGTTCCGCCATCGGCGCGAACCACATTCAGGAACGTTTCCAGGCTGGGCTGGACGGTGCGCTCCTCGAGATCCGGATCAAGGATCACCATGACTTCGTAATGACGCATGCTTCAGACCACCTCCTCTGGACTTAACGGCTACGGACGTTCCGTAACAGGAGGTCTCACATGTACCGCAGACGAACGAACACAAAAGAAGAACCTTTGGGTTGGATCGCGATTGCGGTAACCAAAGGGTACCCCGAGCAGGTGGATGCCCGCTGCGGGTATCCACAGAACGGTCACGTCAGGCGGCTACGGATGAGTGCAATGTCCTCGGCGATGCCCGGGAAGGGTGTCTCGCACACCACCGGCGCGTCAGCGATCCGGATGCACTCGATGAGCTCATCAACACCCACGGTGCCCTCGCCGAAGTTCGCGTGCCGGTCCCTGCCGGAGTCGAATCCGCCCTGCGAGTCGTTGGCGTGCACCAAATCGATCCGCCCGGTGATGCCCTTGATGAGAGCCGCGGCGTCCGGCATCGGAATCCCACCCGCCCAGGCGTGACAGGTATCCAGGCAAATCCCCGCGTCGAAACCGTCGAGTGCCTCCCACAACCGCTCGATGGCCTCCAGTCGACGGGCCATGGCGAAGTTGCCGCCGGCGGTGTTCTCGATGAAGACCGGGCAGTTGGGCTCCAGTCGCTCGAACGTCTTGCGCCAGTTGTCGTAGCCGACCTGCGGATCGTCGTCCTTGGTCACGTGCCCGCCGTGGACGACTACCCCTGCCGCTCCCACCTGCGCGGCAGCGTCGACCTGCTGCTGCAGAATCTTGCGGCTCGGGATTCGGATCCGGTTGTTGGTGGAGGCAACATTGATGATGTACGGCGAGTGGACGTAGATCCGCACACCGGCTGCTTGCGCTGCGGCCTTCAGACCCTCGGCTCCGTCGGGGTGAGGAAACGTTGGACCCTTCCAGCCCTGCGGATCGCCGAGGAACAACTGAGCGCAATCCGCCCCGATCGCTACCGCCTGTCCAATGGGATCGTCCTGGCCAACGTGTCCACCGATCACCGGTGCTGTGGTCGCCGTCATGCCTGCCAGCCTAAGGCGCGAACCCCAGCCGCACGGTACGGGTGAACCAAACCGGTCCCGCTTCGACATAGGCTGCCCGGGTGGCTTTGACCGTCAGACCGATCAGTGCGCAGGAACACCTCGCCTACGTGAACACGCGTGCGAGTGCCTCATTCCTGCAGGTGCCCTCATGGGCGGGCGTCAAGGCCGAGTGGGGCAACATCAGCCTCGGCTGGTTCGATGGTTCGACCCTGGTGGGCGCTGGCTTGGTTCTGACCCGCAAAGTCCCCAAGTTGGACCGTTGGCTCGCCTACCTGCCGGAGGGTCCTGCGCTCGACTGGCCAGGTCCCGATTCGCCGCATCAGTTGGCGGATTGGCTCGATCCGATGCTCGCGCACCTCAAGTCCCAAGGCGCCTTCTTGGTCAAGATGGGCCCGACCGTCGGCGTGCGTAGCTGGAACGCGGCCACCCTAAAAGAGGCCATCGCGACGGGCACCGCCAGTCGGCTGCGTGATGTGACCCCCGATGAGACCTACCCGGACGGTCAACGACTGATCGACGAGATGCGCGTACATGGCTGGACCCAGAAAGCCGACACAGGCGCAGGCTTTGGCGACGTTCAGCCCCGATATGTCTTCCAGGTTCCGCTCGCGGGCAGGACCGAGGACGATGTGTTCGCTGGCTTCAACCAGTTGTGGCGTCGCAACGTCCGCAAAGCGGCAAAGCTCGGGGTTACTGTCGAGCGCAGCGACCGCGACGGCCTGGCGCTCTTCCACCCGGTTTATGTGGAGACAGCCGTCCGCGACGGATTCGTGCCACGCGGTCTGGCCTACTTCCAGCGAATGTGGGACGCCATGTCCTCGGAGGATCCCGACCGCATCACGCTGTATCTGGCGCGGTACCAGGGCGACGTCCTGGCGGCCACGACGATGGTCACCGTCGGCGACCATGCCTGGTACTCCTACGGCGCGTCCGCGGACGCCGGCCGCGAGGTCCGACCGTCCAATGCCATCCAGTGGCAGATGATCAAGGATGCCCTGGCCAGCGGCGCGTCCGTCTACGACATGCGCGGCATCAGTGACACGTTGGAGGAATCCGATCCGCTATTCGGTTTGATCCGCTTCAAACTCGGGACCGGGGGCAGGGCCTTGGAATACGTCGGGGAATGGGACTACGCACTGCGACCGACGCTCGCCAAGGCCTTCGATGTCTACCTGCGTCGGGCCGAGTTCAAACAGCGAGCAAAGTCGCTGCTATCACGGGAGAAATCGACTTCATGACGTTCTCGCTGCATGTCGATGGGACGCACTGGCGCGAGCACGCGGCCACGGTCCGCGATGCGGTTCGCGATGCGGTTTACGGGGGCCAGGCGGGTGCGCGATCCGGGGACATCGTCGCCGTGGCCAAGGGCAACGGCTACGGGTTCGGCCTAGCCAATCTCGGTATCGAAAGTACCCGGCTTGGCCTCGACCGCGTGGCGGTAGGAACGGCCGACGAGGCGATCGCCATGAGCAAGTACTTCGCCGGTCTGATCTTGGTCATGCAGCCGTGGGATCCCCGCGATGTTCTGGCCGCCCAGTCCTGGGCGATCATCGAGGCGAACCCCATCCGCGAGCGGGTGATCCGGACGGTTGCCAGCGTCGAGGCGTTGCATGCCCTGGCCACCTCCGTGGTCAACGATGCGCAGGATCCGATCCCGGTAGTGATCGAGGGACTGACCTCGATGCGACGCTTCGGGCTAGCCGAACCTGACCTTGACGCGCTACTTGCCGACGAGGCGATCCGCGATGCGTTGCAACACCGACGCATCGAGTTGGTCGGGCTCGCCCTGCACCTGCCGCTGGCCCAACCACTCGCGCCCCACGTTGAGACGCTGGAGGCCAACTGGCACGAGAATGACTCCGCGCCGCGCCTGCCGAAGGACGCCTCTGGTCGCGTGAAGGAGGCCTGGTCATGGACGTTGACGTGGATTCGCGCACTCGGCGGCCTGGAGGACGCTGGCTACCCGCTCACCGACGAGGCCGCCGCCGTCTGGTGCTCCCACTTGGACGATCAGGAACTGCGACAGTTGCGGGCGGCATTGCCGGACATCCCGCTGCGCGTGCGGATCGGCACCCGCTTGTGGCTCGGTTGCCCGGCGGCACTCAGCGCTCGCGGAACCGTGCTGGCTGTACACCCGGTCGCCAAAGGCCGTGCGGTCGGCTATCGGCAGCGGCGCGCACCCAAGGACGGTCTGCTCGTGGTGGTGGGCGGCGGTACGTCACACGGGGTCGGCATGGAGGCTCCCTCACCGGCGGTCTCCATGCGACAGCGCGCGGTCGCGGCGGGTACCGGTGCGCTAGAAGCATCCGGCAGGTCGCGGTCGCCGTTCTCGTGGGATGGCAAACAGCGCTGGTTCGCCGAGCCCCCCCACATGCAGATGTCACTGCTGTGGCTGAGCTCCGACGATGTCCGGATGGCGGTCGGTCGAGGCGGTCGGGTGCCGGCCGTGGGTGACGAACTTGAGTGTCGGGTGCGCCACACCACCTCAGCCTTCGACCGGATCATCGGACTGGACTGAGGGGTTCACGGTGGAAGAACCCAAGCAACCCCCGCCACCGCAATCGGTCGCCCCGACCCGCGACGACCCGGTCATCGCCGACAACAGCGAAATCCTCGGCGGCCGAGTCGGCGACCACGCCGGTGGCCCAACCCGGTTCTGGAACCCGCTGATCGTGCTGGCATTCCTGTCGGTCGTCGCTTTCATCGCCAACCTGGTGACGCGGATTCCCTGCATCGGCAACGGCTTCAACGATCCCGTCCGCTACACCCACCTGTGCTACTCCGACATCCCCCCACTGTTCAGCCTGCGGGGGTTCTCGGCCAACGTCTTCCCATACATCCACGCCCCGCTGCCCGGGACCGAGCAACTCGAATACCCAGTGCTCACGGGTCTGTTCATGCAGGTGGCCAACTGGCTGAAGCTCCCCGGGGTCAGTCCGGGAATCGGGTTCTACCTGAGCAACGCATTGCTGCTCGGCCTGTGCCTGATTGCCTTGGTGCTCGCAACCGCGGTGACGGTTCGTCGGCGGCCATGGGACGCCGCCCTGGTGGCGCTGGCACCGGCGCTGATCCTGACCGCGACCATCAACTGGGACCTGCTGGCGGTGGCGCTGACTGCGATCGGCTTGGCCCTCTGGTCCCGCAAGCACCCAGTCGCCGCGGGTGTCTTCATCGGCCTGGCCGCAGCGGCCAAGTTCTACCCATTCCTGCTGCTCGGACCGCTGCTGATCCTGTGTTTCCGGGCCAAACGCATGGTCGCGTTCTGGCAGTTCACTGCCGGGGTGGCTGCCGCATGGCTGGTCGTGAACGTTCCGTTCATGGTCATCAACTTCTACGGCTGGTACCACTTCTACGAGTTCAGCTCGACCCGGGGCGAAGACTTCGGCTCTGTCTGGCTGTTCGTCAACAACATGGGTGCCCACGTTCCCGACGACGCGCTGAACATCGTCGCGACCGGTCTATTCCTGGTGCTTTGCATCGGTATCGCGGTGCTCGGCCTGCGGGCAAAGCGGCGGCCGCGGCTTGCATCGCTGTGCTTCCTGGTGGTCGCCGCGTTTCTGCTGACCAACAAGGTCTACTCACCGCAGTACGTGCTCTGGCTGATCCCGCTGGCCGCCCTGGCCCGACCACGCTGGCGCGACTTCCTCATCTGGCAAACCGGCGAGGTCATCTACTACGTCGCCATCTGGCTCTACCTGGCCGGACTCAACGGCGGCAAGGGTCTGCCATCGGGGTGGTACTCCCTGGCGATCATGATCCACATCGTCGCGACCTGTTACTTCGCAGCCATGGTGATTCGCGACATTCTGCGACCGGAATACGACCCGGTCAGAACAGACGGGTGGCAAGAAGACCAAGACGATCCCGGTGGTGGCGTGCTGGACGGCGCACCGGATCGCTGGGACCGCAGTGCGACCGAGACGGCAATCGAGGCCGGCGGTTGGTCAACAACCGATGGCCGGGGCTTAGCCCACCAACCGTGACTACGGAGCCGGGGTCACGGCCGATGGAGTTGGCCGTTGCCTGGGCGGAGCAGCCGACTGTGGGCTGGACGCAGTGGCACTTGGGATCGGTCGCCGGGTGGTCGCCGACGGAGTCGGCGACTCCGATGCTGATTGGCTGGGCGAAGGTGTCTGGCTGGGTGAGTTCGAGTAATCGCTGACCATGTTCGCGGGATCGGTGAAGTTCTCAACCGGCTGATCGGCCGTTGCCGCAGCCATGTAGGTAGCCCAGATCCGCGCGGGGTACGAGCCACCGTAGACGCTGCCGCCGCCACCCGTTCCGTAGAGCGAGATCGATTCGCCCTTGCTGTTCTGCTTGGCCATCATCACGGCCGTTGACAACTGCGGGGTGTAGCCGACAAACCAGGCGGACCGGTTGTTGTCAGTCGTTCCCGTCTTGCCCGCAGCCGGTCGACCAATGCTTGCTGCCGCGTACCCGGTACCGCTGGTGACGACCTTCTGCAACGCGTAGTTGACGGTGTTGGCGACGTCCTGGGTGAAGGCTCGGTTTGCCTGCGGCTGGTAGGTGTACTCCACCTTGCCGTCGCGGCTGATTTCTTTGATGGTGGTGGGCTTGATCTGCTTACCACCGTTGGCAAACGTGGCGTATGCGCCAGCCATCACCTCGGTGGTCGGAGACGCTGTTCCCAAGACCGTTGTCGGGTCGGCTTTGAGCCCGACGGTGTCCTGTGGCACACCGGCTCGCACTGCCGCGTTCATCACGTTGTCGGTGCCAAGTTGAGTCGCCAGATCGACGTAGACGGTGTTGACCGAATTCTCGGTGGCGGACAACAGGCTGATGGTGCCGTAGGAGGCGTTGTCCTCGTTCTGCAGCGTGTAGCCCTGAATCGTCCTGGGCGAGCTTCCGTCCCAATAGGAGTCCAGTCCAATGCCCTGCTCCGTTGCGGCAGCAAGGGCAAACGGTTTGAACGTCGAACCCGCGAGCGCCGTTGCCTGATCCGCGTTGGAGTACTGGTTCTTCAGGTAGTTCGCCCCGCCATACATTGCGACTACCTCGCCGGTTTGGGCATCGACAGAGGTCAGACCGATGCGAAGGCCCTTCTCCGGACCAGGTCCAGAGGTCTCGACCGCATTGACCGCGTCCCGCTGGGCGTTCTTGTCGAATGTGGTCACGACGCGGAAACCACCGAGGTTGAGGTCTTCTTCGCTGTAGCCGCGGCTGATCATCTCGCGCTGGACGGACTCAAGGAGGTAGCCATTGGTCCCGCGCAACGATGAGCGAATGGGCTTGTAGTCCTGGAACTTGGGCAGGCTGGCGGCGTCGGCTTGCGCTTGGGTGATCCAGCCCTTGGTGACCATGCCGCTGATGACGTAGTCGAACCGGGCTTGCAACTTGTCCTTGTTGTTCTCAGGTGCGTACCCACCAGGTGCACGGATGATTGCCGCCAAAGCTGCCGACTGGTTGAGGTTCAGCTCTGACACCGGGCGCCCGAAGTAGGCCTGGGAGGCTGTCTCTATGCCATAGGCGCCGCGACCGAAATAGATGGTGTTGAGGTAGTCGGACAGGATGTCGTCCTTGGACGACTGGGTCTCCAGCTTGACCGACAACACCAACTCACGAGCCTTGCGAATCAGTGTCTGGTCCTGGCTCAGGTAGGCGTTCTTCGCGTACTGCTGGGTAATCGTCGAGGCACCCTGCGTAGCCCCGCCCCTGACATCGTTGAGCGTCGCTCGCACCAGGGCCGTCGGATCGAAGCCACCGTGTTGGTAGAAGTCACGGTCCTCGGCCGCCAGAACCGCGTGCTGGGTGTCGCTGGGAACGTCTGACAACGGGACACTGATGCGGTTCGCCTCGCCGAGTTGGCCCATCTCGGTGGTGCCGTCGTTCCAGTAGACAATGGTCTTTTCCGCCCGCGCGACCTCGTTGGCTTGTGGAATTGTGGTGAACGCAACCGCGGCGGCAAAACCGCCGACCAGGACCAGGATGAAGGTCGCGAAACTGCCGAGAATGAGCTTCCAACTCGGTAGCCAGTGCCGGATGCCGGTCTTGTTGCGGCGAGGGTAGTCAATGAGGCGTCGACGACGCTTCGGACTCTTCTCGTCACGCTCGGCCATTCGGCACCATCCATTGCTCGTCAGTCAGCGGTCTCTCGGCTTGCCTCGCGTGCAGTGCCGGAGTCGGCGATCAGTCCAGCAAATCGCGAGGTGCGCGCAAAGCGGCGCGCGGCACGCCATCACCTAGGACGTAACTTCGCACAAGGTGGTTCCAACCGCAGTCCGCACACACTTCCACCACGTACACCCGGAACTGCCCGTGTTCAAAAGCCATCGAGCGCAATTCGGTTGCGGTTCGCAGTCGGCCCGAGTATGCGCCGAGTTCGTCCCCATAGACGTAGTTGAGGTACTTGAGGCTCTCCTCCTTGCGGCACCAAGGGCACCGTTCCTGGGCGGAGATTCCATGGTTGCGCGCGGCGCGCAGCAGATAGGGATGCGGGTCGAGATGGTCACTCGCCCCGGTCGCGGTCAGAACCAGCGAGGCCAACGCCGAACGACGCTGCAGCGTGTGATCGACAACGCGGCGCGGGACGGTCGGATCGTCGACATCCTCCGGTTCTCGCAGTTCAGGTCGAGCGGCCGGTGGCTTGCTACTTACCCCCGGCGCGCGAGTGCCGCGAGGGTTGCCGCTGGACCGGGGAACTGCCACCAGAAGAGCGTACGTGTGGATTGCAGCCTGCGGTAGCCCTCGATGGTGACGGACGTCACAGCGATTCACCCGCCGGATAGTTTGCCAAATGTTTGCTTAGAGGTAACGTAGAGATATATCGGCTCGATATATCACCCCAAACCCTGGGTTGAGCCAGGAGGAGGTGTCGATCGTGGGAAAACGCAGCAGCGTGCTTGAGTTTGCGGTGCTTGGTCTCCTACACGATGCTCCGATGCACGGCTACGAACTGCGCAAGCGCCTCAATTCGGTGCTTGGAAGCTTCCGCGCTATTTCTTACGGTTCCCTCTATCCCTGCCTCAAGCAACTACTGGAAGTCAATCTGATCAGCGAGGCCGGTCCGGCCGATGCTGGCGCCCCAGCCCTCAGTGGTCGTCGCGCCAAGATCGTCTACCAGCTCACGGCCGAGGGCAAGGAGCGATTCGAGCAACTACTGGCAGAGACCGGTCCCGACTCGTGGGACGACGAACGTTTCGACGTTCACTTTGCCTTCTTCTCGGAGACTGATCAAGAGGTAAGAATGCGCATTCTGGAAGGCCGCCGCAGTCGGTTGGAAGAGCGACTGGCCGATCTTCGGTCCTCGTTCACCCGTGGCACCGAGCGCGTCGATTCGTATACCGAAGAACTTGCCCGCCATGGCCGAGACGGCGTTGAGCGGGAGGTGCGATGGCTCTCAGAGCTCATCGCCAATGAGCAAACCAATTCCGGCGGCAATAGCCGTACCGGCGAATCAAGGAGAGGCTAGATATGAGTTCGATTCGCGTTGCGATCGTCGGTGTAGGTAACTGCGCGTCATCGCTAGTGCAAGGTATTGAGTACTACAAGGATGCCGATCCACAACAGCGCGTGCCCGGTCTGATGCATGTGCAGTTCGGCCCGTACCACGTGCGCGACGTCGAGTTCGTCGCCGCTTTCGACGTGGATGCCAAGAAGGTCGGCCAAGACCTCGCGCATGCCATCACGGCCAGCGAGAACAACACCATCAAAATCTGCGACGTACCGCCGACTGGCGTGACCGTTCAGCGCGGACACACTCTCGACGGTCTCGGCAAGTACTACCGCGAGATGGTGACGGAGTCCGACGAGTCCCCTGTCGATGTCGTCGCCGCTCTGCGTGAGGCCGAAGTCGACGTGCTCGTCTGCTACCTGCCGGTTGGATCCGAGGCAGCCGCTAAGTTCTACGCACAGTGCGCGATTGATGCTGGCGTCGCCTTCGTCAACGCCCTGCCGGTGTTCATCGCCGGTACCCCCGAGTGGGCCGAGAAATTCGAAAAGGCTGGCGTCCCGATCGTCGGAGACGACATCAAGTCCCAGGTAGGCGCCACCATCACCCACCGCGTGCTGGCCAAGTTGTTCGAAGACCGCGGAGTGACCGTGGACCGGACCTACCAGCTGAACGTCGGCGGCAACATGGACTTCATGAACATGCTTGAGCGTGAACGCTTGGAGTCCAAGAAGATCTCGAAGACCCAGTCGGTCACCTCACAGTTGCAGGAGAAGATCTCCCCACGCAACGTGCACATCGGGCCGTCGGACTATGTCGCGTGGCTCGATGACCGTAAGTGGGCCTTCGTGCGTCTGGAAGGTCGCAACTTCGGCGACATCCCGTTGTCCCTTGAGTACAAGCTTGAGGTGTGGGATTCGCCGAACTCGGCCGGCATCATCATCGACGCGCTGCGTGCGGCGAAGATCGCCAAGGACCGGGGTATCGGTGGACCGATCCTGTCGGCATCTTCCTACTTCATGAAGAGCCCGCCGGTGCAGTACTCCGACGACGAGGCCAAAGCCGCCGTCGAGGCATTCATCGCGGGCGACGTGGAGCGCTAAACGCTCGACCCACCTGCTCAGCACAGCACTCGCTGACCCCCTCACTTCCGGTTGTTTCCCAGGCCACTCGGCCAAGGAGCCACCGGAAATGGGTGGGGTCAGCGTAGTTTCTGGGGGTGGCCGCCAACGACTTGTCGACAGTGCTCGGCTCTCCTCGTTTCCGGCAACTTTTCACCGTCCGCGCGATCGGTCAGGCGTCCGACGGCCTGTTCCAAGCAGCGCTCGCCACATTCGTGTTGTTCTCCCCGGAACGGCAAGCGTCGGCGACCGCCATTGCCGCCGCATTCGCGATCCTCTACCTGCCCTACTCGGTCATTGGCCCATTCGCCGGGGTGTTGCTCGACCGGTGGAGTCGCCGCCAAGTCCTCTACTACGGCAACCTGCTTCGCGGCGGCGTCGTGCTGGTGGTCTGCCTGCAGACGGCCAGCGGCCACGCTGGCCTTGACCTCGGGATCATGGTGCTCGTCGCCCTGGGGATCAACCGTTTCATCCTCGCCGGACTGGCCGCCGCGCTACCGCACACCGTCGATCGCACGGTGTTGGTCACCGCCAACGCCTTCGCGCCGACCGCTGGCACTCTCATGGCAACCGTCGGCGGATTGCTCGGGGTGCTGCTGCGCGGAGTTTTGGGTGGCGGCGACGCCGGCTCGACCGCGGTGCTGGTGGTCGCGGCTGTCGGGTTCCTTGTCTCCGGGTTGTTCGCTCTACGAATGCCCCGGGATCTACTCGGGCCTGACGAGGCCGAACAGGTCGACACCATCGGGTCGGTGATTCGTGGGTTCGGTGAGGGAGCCGTTGCCCTTTGGCGCGCACGCCCGGCCATGCGAGCAGTGTCGATCGTGGCGCTGCATCGCATTGTCTTCGGTGCGGTGACGGTGCTGGTGATTCTGCTGCTGCGCAACACGCTGAACGACCCATCCAACCCGGAGGCCGCGTTGGCCCAACTCACCCTGGTCGTGGGTGGAGTCGCTGGCGGCGCACTTGTCGGGGCGGTCATGACGCCGTTTGCCACCAGGCGAATGGGCGCGGTCGTCTGGAGTGCACTCTCGCTCATCTTCGCGGGTGTGACCATCCCGATTGGTTTGGGAATCGCGACGGTACCTGCGTTGATCTGCGGCACGTTCGGCCTCGGCCTCGCGGGTCAGAGCGTCAAAATCTGCGCGGACACCGCAGTGCAGCAGTACGTCACCGACGACAACCGTGGCCGGGTCTTCTCCCTCTATGACGTGCTTATCAATGTCGGCCTAGTCGTCGGAGTTACCGCCGTCGCCTTCACCAGCCCTGAATCCGGGGAATCAACGCTGGATTTGGTGGCTATCACGATCTTGCTGTTCGTCAGCGCCGCCTGGTACTTGATCAGGTCGCGTCCGATCAGCCTGCCGCACTAGGTTTCCACCATGACAAGTTCAGGTGTGGCTCCTGTGGCGCCGGCGGCACCAGTTGCAACCAAGAAGCCCGGTAAGACCCGTGGAATCCTCGCGGTGATTGCGCTGGTCATCGCGGCGCTGTTGCTACCGCTGGCAGTCGTCGGCTTCTGGGGTCAGCGCACGCTGACTGATACCGAGCGCTTTGTCCAGACCGTCGGACCACTTGCCACCCAGCAAGCGATTCAGGAAGACATCGCGACCGCGGTCTCCACGGCCGTCGTCCAGGGCGTCGATCTGCAGTCGGAAATCTCCGGTCTACTGCCGCCCAGAGCCGCGCCCCTCGCTGGGCCGATCTCGTCGGCGGTCCAGCAGTTTGTGTACTCGATCACGCTCAAACTCATGCAGACCCCGCAGTTCGCGACGTTCTGGACCAATTCCAGTGAGCGATTGCAGAAACTTGTTGTCGCCGCCCTGGAGGGCAAGCCCGGCGGTCCGGTCGAAATGCAAGGCGACCAGATCGTGCTCGACACCGGCGACCTCATCGCCGCGGTCAAAGTCCAGCTTGGGGAGAAGGGCCTGACATCACTGGCGAATCGACCAACGCCGTCGGCCGCAGATCGGCAGATCGTCCTGCTGGATGCCCCGCAGGTGAAACAAGCTCGGCTGATCTACTCCGTCAGCGTCCCGATCGCGACGTGGCTGCTGCCGCTGGTGCTGCTGCTATTCCTCGGTGCGGTCCTGCTAGCGCGCCGCCACGCGCGCATGGTCGCGTGGGTAGGAGTGTGCATGATCCTCAACGCACTTTTGATCATTTTCGGACTGAACTTCGGCAATACCGCGATCACGGATGCCGCATCCGGTGGCCCATTCGCACGGTCAGCCTCGTTGTTCTTCACCATCCTGACTAACTACCTGCAGAGTGCGGGTTATTGGACCCTGTTGATCGGGGTGCTGTTGCTGATCGGCGGTTGGCTGTTCAGTGGCCAGAAATACGCCAAGGGTGTCCGGGGTGCGGTGACCAGTGCGGTCAGCAAGTCCGACGCTCCACCGTCAACCGGGCCGCCCGCCTCGATCGCCAACTGACATCAACGCTGCGCCCACCAAGCCAGCAGTTCCGTCTCAGCAACTTCTGGGCTAACCGGCCCGCGATCCAGGCGGCGCTCCAATAAGTACTCGTAAGCTTGGCCAACTTCGCGGCCTGGGCCGATACCCAACAGCTCCATGATTCGGTTGCCATCCAGATCGGGACGAACCGCCTGCATCTCCTCAAGCTCGCTGAGGATGGCGATCCGCTGTTCCAGCTCGTCATAGGTCGCCTGCAGGGCGGCTGCCTTCCGGCGGTTGCGGGTGGTGCTGTCGGCCCTGGTCAGTTTGTGCAGCCGGTTGAGCTGATCACCGGCATCGCGCACGTAGCGCCGCACAGCCGAGTCAGTCCAGTTGCCGTTGCCGTAGCCGTGGAAACGCAGGTGCAACTCCACCAGCAACGTAACGTCGTCGACGATCTCGTTGGGGTATCGCAAGGCCTTCAGTCGCTTGCGGGTCAGCTTGGCTCCGACCACCTCGTGGTGGTGGAACGACACGCCTCCGCCAGCCTCGAACCGCCGGGTCTTGGGTTTGCCCACATCGTGCATCAGCGCGGCCAACCGCAGCACCAGGTCCGGCTCGGAGGTTGGCACGTGGCTGGTCTCGAGGTCAATCGCCTGTTCCAAAACCGTCAGGCTGTGTTGATAAACGTCTTTGTGCCGGTGGTGCTCATCAATCTCGAGCACGAGTGCGGGCAGTTCGGGCAGGACGTAATCGATCAATCCGGTGTCGACCAATAACTGCAGGCCTTTGCGAGGTGCCTGGCCCAGCAGCAACTTGCTCAACTCGTCGCGGACTCGTTCGACTGACACGATCTGCAGACGATCGGCCATCCCCGCCATTGCCGCGATCGTCACCGGATCAACCTCGAAGTCCAACTGCGACGCGAACCGGGCGGCGCGCATCATTCGCAGCGGGTCGTCGCTGAACGATTGCTCCGGGGTGCCGGGGGTCCGGATGACGCCCGCGACAAGGTCGGCCACCCCACCGTGCATTTCCACAAAGTCGATCTCGGGAAGGGTCACCGCCATGGCGTTGATGGTGAAGTCCCGGCGCACCAGATCCTCCGCCAGCGAATCGCCGTAACTGACCTCCGGCTTGCGCGATTGCTCGTCGTACGACTCAGCTCGATACGTGGTGATTTCGATATGGAAGTCGCCCTTACGAGCAGCAACGGTTCCGAATTTGATCCCCACGTCCCAAATCGCGTCCGCCCAACCGGTGACTAGCTCAATCACGTCCTCCGGCCGGGCGTTGGTCGTGTAGTCCAGATCACTGCCAAGTCGGCCAAGCATCGCATCGCGGACGCTGCCCCCGACCAGGGCCAACTCGAACCCGCGGTCGGCGAACCGGGTGCCCAGCTCCTGGGACACCGGCAGAACGGCTGCCAAGGCATCGACCGAGATTCGCAAGGGCCGCGCCGAACTGTTGCTGGTCACGTGGGCCAACGATAGTGACCAAAGATTGCGGTGATGGTGACTATCCTTC
Source organism: Candidatus Nanopelagicales bacterium (assembly GCA_018003655.1). Taxonomy (NCBI): domain Bacteria; kingdom Bacillati; phylum Actinomycetota; class Actinomycetes; order Candidatus Nanopelagicales; species Candidatus Nanopelagicales bacterium. Next base: position 20,609 of record JAGNDY010000009.1, on the reverse strand, counting down.
CACCATGGCCCCTATGTCACCGGAAACTCCATCCGGTGAGCGACAGATTCCGCTGCCCTCGGCGATTCGGGCTCCACGACCGACCGCCCCGACGGAAGAGACCAGTGCGGGCGGGCTGGTCGTCGATCGTGAACAACGTAAGGCTGCCCTCATCGGCCGACTGGACCGCCGGGGCCGCATGATGTGGTCCTTGCCCAAGGGGCACCTCGAGCGAGGCGAGACCGCCGCCGAAGCAGCCGTCCGCGAGGTTGAGGAAGAGACCGGCATCCGTGGTCGTATCACGGCCGCTTTGGGTGCGATCGACTTCTGGTTCGTCGCCGACGGTAAGCGCATCCACAAGACGGTGCACCATTTCCTGATGGATCGCACTGGCGGTGAACTGAATGCCGATGACCCAGAGGTCGTTGAGGTGGCGTGGGTCCCCCTCGAGGAGATCGGTGCCAAGCTCGCATATGCCGACGAGCGCCGCCTCTTGGACAAAGTCTCAACGTTGCTAGCGGAAAGCGAGTGAAGACTTCCGCGTTCCCGCGTCGCCGATCCCTTCCCTGGGTGATCGCGCTGACGGTCGCGTTCGTTGCCGGGCTGTTGACCCTGGCACCGACCATGGCGGGGGCGGCCGGCCGAGGCGCAACCCAGGCCCCGCCGCCGACTCCACTCACGGTCACCCTCAACACGCTCTCGCCGACAATCCCCAAGCTCAAGAGCTCACTGGCGCTGACTGGAACCGTCACGAACAATACGGAGAACACTCTCACCGGAATCAGTGTGAATCTGCGAGTCGCCAACTCGGCGGTCACCGACCGCGCCAGCGTGGCCCGCATCGCCAATCAGTCCCTCGATCCCGGTTGGCGCGGTGTCTACCTGGGCCAGGTCACACTGACGACGCCATTGGAACCTGCGGCGTCGATTCCCTGGAGCATGAAATTACCGATCGCCAATCTGCAGTTGATCAACTCCGGCGTCTATCCCCTGCAAGTGGACGCCACCTTGGATCAGGATGGTTCGGTCACGGGATTGACCCGCACCTTCCTGCCGTGGTTTCCGACCAAGGGCCAGGTCAAACCGACCAAAGTGGTCTGGCTGTGGCCAATCAGCGACTGGCCCAACCGCGACGCTAACCAAGTCTTGCTCAACGATCGCACCCCGATAGAACTCGCGCCAGGCGGTCGTCTCAGGCGACTGCTCGACCTGGGTCTTGCGGCAAAGACCCAGCCACAGTGGGTCATCGACCCCCAGCTGCTTGAGACAGCGGACGCGATGACCGGCGGCTACCGCGTACTGAGCCCTTCCGGCGAGGCCGTCGCCGGCCTCGGGCGCGAAGAAGCCGCCGAGTGGCTCACCCGTGCTCGAACTGGCCTGAAGACATCGTCGGTGTACGCGATGGCCTACGCCGATCCGGACGTCACGGCGATGACGCGGGCGGGACTCACCCAGGACGTGATCCTGGCAAATACCAAAGCCACCGAAACCGTTGGCGACCTGCTGCGCCGACCAGTGCCGGTGGGTCTGGGCTGGCCAGCTGGCAATCGGACAGATCAAGACAGCCTGAACGTGTTACAGAACGCCGGCGTCAGAACCGTCGTACTCGATACGGCCGCTTATCCCCCGGTTGACGGCCAACCGACCGTCGGAACCACCAGCGCGAGCGTGATCCGCACCGAGTCGGGCCCCCTGACCGCCGCGCTGACCGATCGGCAACTATCCAATTCCTTTGGTTCCAACGCTTCCAGCCGGGCAGAGGCCACGGCGGCCCGGCAAAGGTTCCTGGCCGATACCGGTGTCATGGCCGCGACGTCTCCGGACAAGTCGACGATCGTGGCCGTCGGGCCCGATGTCCGATGGGACCCCAACCCCTCAGTCGTCTCCGAACTGCTCGCTACCATGCGAACAGCTCCGTGGGTCCGACAGACCTCGCTCAATAGCCTGCTGGCCGGTAGTTCCACTGACCCCAACCGCGTCTTGGCTCCATTGGGCAGAGCGGCTCGTCGGGCTCAACTCAGCACCAAGCACCTCAACGAGGTCCGGGCAGTTCAACGACGCCTGAACAACTTCTCGTCAATCATCGTTGAACCCGGCACGATCACTCAACCCTTCCGGACGGCACTGCTTCGGACCGAATCCGCCGCGTGGCGCAGTGAACCAGCGGCTGGGTCACAACTATTGGCACGCGTTTCCGCAGAGCTCGAAGCCCAAGTCAACAACGTGCGAGTGCTGTCCAGTGGCACGATTACTTTCCCCAGCAACACCGGCAAAGTCCCCATCACCATCGCCAACGATCTGGCCCGACCGGTGCAGGTCGGCATCGAGCTCACAGCCAACCCGAGTGTCCGACTGGTGAGCAAACCGGTCACCAAACTGACCATCCCAGCCAATCGCAAGATCAGTACCGAGATCCCGGCGCAGGTGGTCGGCGCCGGTGAGCTTCCGGTACAGGTCCGACTGACCACACCGACCGGCCAGAAGTACGGCAAACCGAGTGAGATCGTGCTTCGGAGCACCGCCTATGCCCGGGCAGCCAGTTGGGTCGTCGGGATTGCCTTCGCCATCCTGCTGTTGCTGTTGCTCATGAACTCGATCCGCCGACGACGAACCCGCAGGCAATCGGAACCGCCCGCCACTACCGCCTCGGTCGGCGACAACTCCGGGCGTGATGCAGATGGCTGAGACCGACGCTGACGCTGAGGTCGACCAGACCCAGGCGGTCCTGCGCAGTAGCGCGTTGATGGCCGTCGGCACGATCACTTCCCGGATTACGGGCGTGGCCCGCGACATCACGATCGCGGCTGCGCTCGGCTCATTCATCCTCGCCGACACCTATGCCCTGGGCAATTCGCTGCCCAACATCATCTACATCCTGGTCATCGGCGGTGCCTTGAACGCGGTGTTCATCCCGCAGTTGATCCGGCACATGAAGCACGACGCCGACGGGGGCGACGGCTACGCGGATCGACTGATCACCCTGGTCGGCCTGATCCTGTTGGTGACATCCATCGCGACAGTGCTGCTCGCTCCCTGGATCGTCAAGTTCTACGCGACGTCGGAATTCAGTAGCGAGGAACTCTCGCTGGCGACGGCTTTCGCCCGGTTCTGCCTGCCGCAGATCTTCTTCTACGGCATCTACACGATGTTCTCCCAAGTGTTGAACTCGCGCCTGCACTTCGGTGCGCCCATGTTCGCTCCAATCATCAACAACGTCGTGATGATTGCGACCGCGATCGGCTTCATTTGGGTTGCGGGCACGGCTGTCAGCGCGGAGACAATCACCCCGGATCAGGTTGCCTGGCTAGGTATTGGAACCACCCTCGGCGTCGCTGCCCAGGCATTGGTCCTGGTTCCGGTGCTCATTCGCGTGGGCTATCGGTGGCGACCAAGGTTCGACTTCCGAGGGCACGGGCTGGGCAAGGCAGGTTCGTTGGCTGGCTGGACGATCGGATTGGTGCTGGTCAACCAGATCGGCTTCCTGGTGATCTCTCGGTTGGCAACCCTGTCCAACGTCATTGCCTCGGATACTGGCGGTACGGCCCAAGGTCTGGCCACCTACCAGCGTGCCTTCCTCGTCTTCATGCTTCCCCACTCAGTCATCACGATCTCGCTGGTGACCGCGCTGCTCCCGCGGATGAGTAAGGCGGCCGCCGACGGACGCATGCGAGAGGTTGGACAGGACGTCGCGGAAGGATCACGACTGATCGGTGCATTCATCGTTCCCTGCGTCACCTTCCTGATGGCGTTCGGCCCGATGGTCGGGTTGGTGCTCTTCGGTTTCGGAAGCAACTCAGGGGATCCGGCGATCTACACCGGGCTGGTCGTCTCTTGCTTTGCCATTGGCTTGCTGCCCTTCTCGCTCTTCTACGTCATGCTGCGCGGCTACTACTCGATGGAGGACACGCGGACACCGTTCATCGTGACCGTGCTGTACAACGTGCTCTCCATCCCCTTGACGATCGCGCTGTTCCTTTTAGCGCCCGACAGTCTCAAGGTCGTGGCGTTGGCGGTCGGCTACGCGCTGTCGTACTGGGTGATCGCCGCCGTGACGTGGCTGCTGCTCCGCCGACGGATCGGGTACCTGGAAGGCAGACGAACTGCCGGAGCCCTCAGTCGAATGGTGCTTGCTGGCATCCTTGCTGCCGCTATTGCCCTTGCACTGGTCCTCGCGGGGTACGCGGCACTCGCTGGCGTGGGCCTCGACGATTCACTGTCGAGGCTGCTTGACCACCACATCGCGTCGCTAATAGCAGTGATCGTCGGTGGCATTTTGACCGTTCTGTTGTACCTCGCTTTCGCGCTGATGTTGCGGGTCAGCGAGGTTCGTCGGGCCCTCGGCGATGTTCGCGCCCGAGTTCGTCGCTGACCCGAACAGGCGCCATAGCCCGAATGGGCGACGGGCGTCGGTAACTTGATCATGAGGTTTTGACTTACAGTAGAGGGATGCGAGCGATCCCTGGGAATTTGGCGCGGAACGCCGAATCACCCCATGGCGCCGATGGCACCAGCGATCACCCCCGCATCGGCAGGTTCCGGCTAGACGATCTGATCTTCGGCGACCGACACGCTGGCCTGTGGCGCGCATACGACGAGCGACTCAAACGGGCGGTGTCCGTCCGGATCGTGCCCGCTTCGGATCCGCGCCAGCAGGCGTTGCGGGAAGCCGCGCTCAAGGCCGCGCGGGTGGTTGACCGAAGAGTCGCCCAAGTGCTCGACGTGATCGACTTCGATACCGAACTCGCCATCGTTGCTGAGTGGGTCGAGGGAATCAACCTCGAGGAGATTCTGACCCAACCGTTGAACCCGGCACGCTCCATCGCGATCGCCCGCGAGGTCGCTGCGGCCCTTGCCGCGATTCATAAGGCGGGTGCTTCCCACGGCCGCATCCGACCGGCTTGCGTTCTGATCACCGATGGCGGTGAAGTTCGGCTACGCGGCCACTGCATTGACGCCCAACTGTGGGGCACCTCGCCAGGACCCGATGCCGTTGAAGCGGACATCTATGGCATTGGCGCCCTGCTGATGGCCTGCCTGACCACTCGTTGGCCCTGCCAGCCAGCAACCAACCTGCGCAGCGTCCCGGTCTTTGGCGAACGCGTCGCTACCCCCAGCCAACTGCAAGCCGATCTGTCGGACGACATCAATGACTTCGTCGTCCGTTCGCTATCGGCGGTTCCCCGGGCGAGTGGTTTCGACGTCGAGGATCGCTTCAGTTCGGTTGAATCCGCCCGCCGCGCGCTTGGTTCACTCAGCGACGCGCCAGCGTGGACGGGCGTCGTGCCAGTTATTTCGGTTCCGAGCGTGGCCAAGCCGCACCCGAGCACTCGCGGAGTTGCCCGACGCGGGCTCGGCGTCATCGTTGCCCTCGCCGTCATCATCACCTGTGCCGCCGTCGGCGGGGCTCTGCTCATCGCCGGCGGTTCCGACCAAGCAGCAGGTGCGGTGTCCAGGGGTGCGGGCGAAGCTGGCACGTCGATTAACCCGACGATTCAGCCGCGGTCATTGGCGCTACCCGGTTCAGTTCCCGATGCCGCCACGCCAAGGGGAGTGCGACCGGTTCCACTTGAACGAGAACTGCCGATCAACTCGGTCAGTTCGTTCGATCCAAACGGCGACGGCGTTGTCTCCGGCGGGTTCGCCAACTACGCGATCGATGGCGACCCTGCCAGTGCCTGGTACACGGCCGTCTTTCCCAGTCATCGGCAAGGCCTTAGAGCAAGTAGCGGCATCCTCGTCGACCTCGGTTTCCCGCGAGCTGTGCGAGCCCTCGACCTGGGCCTGATTGGCAACGACTCAGACGTTCAGATTCGGGTCGGAGATCGACGCTCACGATCGGTGGCGGGCTACGAGAAGCTCTACACAGCCAAAGCCGCCCCAGGTGAACTCACCGTCCGTGAACCACGTCCGGTGGTCACCCGTTACGTCCTGGTGCTGCTCACCGCTGTGCCGCTGCGGCTCGAGGGATACCGCGGTGGCGTCACGACAGTGACCGTGTGGGGTGACTGAGCGCCCGGCTCAGTCACAATTCCCGGCTTGCGCGTAGGCTGCTCCAACGATGGAACGCCAGGTTGCCGACGCATCCGGAGATGTCCGGACTGATCATGAATTGATGGCCGCACATGTGGCCGGCGACCCGCACGCGTTCGAGGAATTGGTCCGCCGACACCGGGATCGGCTCTGGGCCGTTGCACTGCGCACTACCGGTGACCCGGAAGAGGCGGCGGACGGACTACAGGAAGCCCTGATCTCCGCCTACCGGAACGCGGGATCCTTCCGGGGTGATTCCAAGGTCACCACTTGGATGCACCGGGTGGTGGTCAACGCTTGCCTCGATCGGCTCCGCCGCCGCGCTGCGCGACCATCGGTCCCACTGCCGGACAACGATGGTGATTTCGGTGGCGCCACCCTGGCCGACCCTAAGGACCAGCTGGGCTCCAAGGAACTGCGCATCGAGATCGAGAAAGCCCTCGACGAACTGCCCTACGACCAGCGCGCGGCGATCGTTTTGGTGGATATCGAGGGCTATTCCGTGGACGAGGCCGCCGAGATCCTGGAGTGTCCTAGCGGCACCGTGAAGAGCCGGTGCGCACGCGGCCGGGCGAAACTTGCCGTCCGATTGGCCACTGTGCGGAACCCAAGCGTCGAGGATCACGTCGGATCAGAGTCAAGCGAGCAGGGAGGTGAGCAAACGCAGTGAATGACGATCTGGAATCCACGTCGGGTTCCGCAGACCAGCAACACGAAACTGCCGCCTCCCGTGAGGCCGATGAGTTTGTTCGCTCCGCTCTCGCCGCCCTTGAATCACCACCCATGCCGGACTGGGTTGAGTCGCGCATCTTCACAGCGATCGCCGAGCAGTCCGCCGCTCGCTCCACCGAATCCGCAGCCGAGCCGGTTGTCGTGTTGGCCGAGCGTCGCAAGCGGCGAGGATCTCGCTGGTTTGTCGCCGTCGGAGGTATCGCCGCAGCCGGCCTACTCGGCGTGGTCGTCGGTCGCGATGTCCTCATCGGCGGTACCGAGCCAACGGGTCCAGCAAAAGTCTCGGTGGTGCCGATGAGTGCATCGACGATGCATTACACAAAGCCCACGCTGGTGACGCAGGCCGCTGAGCAGGTCCCCTCCTGGCGCTCAGCAGCGTCCGCCGCCGCAGTCACGCCCCTTCCCACCGCAACAACCTCACAACCCGCTGACGGTGGGTCCCTCAGTACTCCGGCCGACACCGTCAGTGAAACGCCGACGGCGCGGTCGTCGCCGACCCCCGTGACGACGGTCGTGCCCACGTCGGTTCGCATGGCAATCAACACCTGCTTGCCAGCAGTCACCGATCGGCAGCCCCTCCACGTTGAGGTCGCCATGTATCGGGATCCGCAAGACCAACCCGAGAAGCAGGTCGCGGTGGTTGCCGTGCCAGCGACCCCGACCTCCATGGATGTCTACGTGATGGGCCTGGACTGCACCGCGACCGATCCGAAGGTACGCGCGCACATCTTGGTGCAAGACCCCAAGTAGCTAGTTACACCTCCTGCCGCGGCACGCTGGTCGTGGGCGGAATACTGCGGGCACCTAGACTCGTTGGGCTAGCAACAGACGACCACGAGTCAGCAGGAATTTGGCCACGGAGGGCTTCCCAGTGAGCAGCGATATTCGCGACGTCATCATCATCGGTTCTGGACCATCGGGTCTGACTGCGGCCATCTACGCCGCCCGCGCCCAACTGTCGCCACTACTGCTGGAAGGCTCCGTCACCGCCGGTGGTGCATTGATGAACACCACCGAGGTGGAGAACTTCCCTGGCTTCCCGGACGGAATTCAAGGGCCGGAGCTGATGGCGCAGATGCGCGCACAGGCCGAGCGATTCGGTACGACAATCGTCACCGACGATGCCACCGATGTGAAGCTCGACGGCGACGTGAAAGTGGTGACCGACGGCGAGGGCAACACCTACCAGGCACGATCGGTCATCCTGTCGATGGGATCGGGATACCGCGAACTCGGTGTTCCCAACGAGAAGCGGTTGTCCGGCCACGGAGTCTCGTGGTGCGCCACGTGCGATGGATTCTTCTTCCGACAACAGGAGATTGCGGTCATCGGTGGTGGCGACTCAGCGATGGAGGAGGCAACCTTCCTGACGCGATTCGCCGACAAGGTGTACATAGTCCACCGTCGAGACGAGTTCCGCGCCTCCAAGATTATGGCCGATCGGGCATTGAACGATCCCAAAATTGAAGTCATCTGGAATAGCGACGTGGTTGACGTGCTCGGCGATCAGAAGGTCAGCGGACTGCAACTGCACAACCGCGTCACCGGCGAGGAGTCGACGCTGGCTGTCACGGGTGTGTTCATCGCCATCGGTCACGACCCGCGGTCCGAACTGATCAGTGATCAGGTGGACCTCGATCCAGCGGGTTACGTCGTGGCCCAACCTGGATCGACGCGGACGAATCTGGACGGTGTGTTCGCCTGTGGCGACCTGGTCGACCACACCTACCGTCAGGCCGTGACCGCGGCCGGATCGGGCTGTGCGGCGGCATTGGACGCCGAGCGCTGGCTCGCCGATCACGGACTCTAGGCGGCTGACAACAAAGACGTGCGTGGCACACGACCACCGCTGACCCAAGCGCCGTAGTCTCAACCAGAGCAACGGCAACGAGGCAAGGAGACCCCACATGGGCACAACAACTCAGGTGACCGACGCCACCTTCATGGCCGACGTCCTCAATTCCGACAAACCAGTCCTCGTCGACTTCTGGGCGGAATGGTGCGGTCCGTGCAAGATGATTGCGCCGATCCTGGAAGAGATCGCGGCAACCCACGGCGAGAAGATCACCATCGCCAAGCTGAACGTGGACGAGAACCCACAAACGTCAGCTTCTTACGGCATCACGTCGATTCCGACGATGGCCGTCTTCCAGGGCGGTCAGGTCGTCAAGCAGATTGTCGGTGCCAAGCCGAAGGCAGCCCTGCTCGCCGACCTTGGCGACTTCATCAACTAAGCCAGGGTGAATCAGACTCTTGCCGCGCTCCCAGGCCTGCAGCTATCTCGCGGGGCCACGGGTGCGGCAGTCGCAGAGGTCCGAGACCGCCTAGGGCGGCTCGGGCTTCTGCGCGTCAACGTGGATTCCGGGGACTCCGTTGACGAATTTGATGCAGACCTCGATGCGGCGGTTCGGGTCTTTCAACAACAGCGCGGCATAACCGTCGATGGGATCGTCGGCTCCAAGACGTTCCGCCGGATCGAAGAGGCCCGATGGAACCTCGGTGACCGCGTCATTTCGTTCACCTACGGCCACTTGACCGCTGGCGACGACATCGCCGAGTTGCAGCGCCGACTGAACTCGCTGGGTTTTGACCCCGGCCGGATCGACGGCATCTTCGGCCCTGACACCGACTCCGCGGTCCGCGAGTTCCAACGCAACGTCGGCATCGACGTGGACGGAACGTGTGGTCCGCAGATGTGGCGGGAACTCGATCGCCTCAACCGCACGGTCACCGGCGGCACCCCCCAGCAGCTGCGATCTGACCACTACCACTCGATGACAAAGACCGGAGCGGCCAACAAGGTTGTGGTCCTCGACCCCGGCCACGGTGGCCCTGATTACGGCCATGTGGGCCACCGGCTCGCCGAGTCCATCGTCGCTGACGACGTCAGCCGACGGATCGAGGGTCGGCTGGCCGCGATCGGCACCCAGGTGCTGATGTCGCGGCCGATGAGTCACGAGATGGACAACGAGGTCGACGAGTCTGCCCGTGCCCAGTTCGCCAACGACAACGGGGCCGACTTGGTCGTCTCGCTACACGTCGATGCGGAGCCGACCGGCAACGCGGCGGGGATCTCGACCTACTACTTCGGCCACGACGAGGACCGGTCGGTGCTCGGCCAACGGTTCGCCGACACGGTGCAAGCCGAAATCGTCCGACGGACCGACCTCACCGACTGCCGCACCCACGCCAAGACCTGGGATCTGTTACGGATGACCCGGATGCCCGCCGTCCGGGTGGAGTTCGGTTACGTCAGCAGTGCGCACGACGCGAGTCGGCTCTCGGAAGCAACATTTCGAGACGTGATCGCCGAAGCAATCGCCGGGGCGGTGGTTCGCTATTTCACTCCGGAGACGGATGCCGAATGAGGGCATGCGGTCGCGTCCGCGGCCTAAGCAGGGCGAGCAGAAACCCACCGACAGCACCCACCGCGAGCACCACGACGACTTTGGACGCGCCTGACAACGACATAAGAGTTTCCCTCCGAACGGACTTATCAGGCATCGTAGGCGGGGACCACGGCGTATGCGAGGAGGGCAGCAGGGTTGAATGATCACGTGAACGTGCCTGGGGTCAGCGGTGGATCGCGGCTCGACCCGTGGGTCGCCTCATACGCCGAGCGCGCCCAGGGCATGACCGCATCTGCCATCCGTGCGCTGTTCTCCGTCGCCGCCCGCCCAGAGGTTGTCTCCCTCGCTGGCGGCGCGCCGTTCGTCTCTGCGCTGCCGCTCGACGCAATGGCGGACACCGTCGCCCGAATGATCCGCGAACAAGGCCCCACGGCCCTGCAGTACTGCACCGGCCAAGGTGACGAGAAGCTGCGCGGACAGATCTGCGAGGTCATGGAACTGTCCGGTATCCATGCGCACCCAGATGACGTGGTCGTCACCACCGGCTCCCAGATGGCGCTGGATCTGACAGTTCGGGTCTTCTGCGATCCCGGTGATGTCGTGCTGGTCGAGTCACCGTCCTACGTCGGGGCGCTCGGAGTGTTCGCCTCGTACCAATGCGAGGTCGTCCACGTCGCCACCGATGGCGACGGGTTGATTCCAGCGGCCCTCGACGAGGCCATCACGCGCGTGGTCGCCGAGGGTAAGCGACCCAAGATCATTTACACGATCCCGACCTACCACAACCCCATGGGAGTGACTCTGCCTCCGGCTCGGCGGGCCGAGATCCTGGCGATCGCGCAACGGACCGGCATTCTGCTACTCGAAGACGACCCCTACTGCTTGCTCGGATTCGACGGCGAGGTGCCCCAGGCGATCCGTGCCCAAGATGCCGAAGGCGTGGTCTACCTCGGATCGTTCTCCAAGACGATTGCGGCCGGCCTTCGGGTCGGCTGGGCCCTCGCACCGCACGGGGTGCGCGAGAAGTTGGTCCTCGCGTCGGAGGCATCGGTCCTCTGTCCGTCGAACTTCTCCCAACTGACAGTCTCGGAGTACCTGGCCAACAACGCCTGGCAGCAGCAGATCAAGGTCTTCCGGGAGTTGTACCGAGAACGCCGCGACGCGCTGCTGGAGTCGCTGGAATTGCTGATGCCGGAAGGAACGAGTTGGACCGTGCCGGAGGGTGGCTTCTACTCGTGGGTCACGCTGCCGGGCGGCCTGGATGCAACGGCGATGCTGCCGCGCGCCATCGCTGGGCTGGTCGCCTACGTGCCCGGCACCGGCTTCTACGTCGACGGTCAGGGCCGTGATTCGATGCGGCTGTCCTACTGCTTCCCTGAGCCTGACCGAATTCGCGAGGGCGTGCGTCGGCTATCGGCGATCGTCGACTCCGAACTTGAGTTGGTGCAGACGTTTGGTCCCTCGTCGAACACCGGCGCCCATCTGCGACTCGGACCGGAAACACCGTCTCCGGAGACTCCCTGAGCGCTGTCCTGCAACTGTCGTCCACCCACCAAACGCAAACAGTGTCGCGAAAGGAATCCATGAACGATCGGGTTGTGGTTATCGCTGGTGGTCTGTCGCCGGAGCGTGACGTATCCCTACGGTCGGGCCGGCGAGTGGCCGAGGAGTTGCGATCGGCCGGCTTCGACGCCCAGGTAAGCGATATCGATGCGCACTTGCTCGCGCAGCTGCGCGACGACTCCCCGGCCTGCGCAATTCCGCTGGTCCACGGTGCCGCTGGTGAGGACGGATCGCTGCAGGAGGTCCTTACTGCCCTGCGCGTTCCATTTGTTGGTTCCAACGCAAGCGGTTGTCGGCGCGCATTCGACAAGGCCGTCGCGGGATCACTCTTGGAACAGGCAGGTGTCCACTTCCCCGCTGCAGTCGCGCTACCCCAGTCGATGTTCCGCGACCTCGGCGCGACGGCGCTGCTCGACGCGATCGTCGAACAGTTGGGCCTCCCGCTCGTCACCAAGCCCAACCGAGGCGGATCGGCACTGGGTGTCACAGTCGTCAACGATGCCGGGCAGCTTCCCAGCGCTATGGTCGCGGCTTTCGCCTACGGCGACGTTGTCTTGATTCAACGGCACGTGAGCGGTACTGAGATCGCCGTTTCAGTCGCTGATTTGGACGACGGCTTGACGGCGCTGCCACCGGTCGAAATCGTTCCCGATTCCGGCCTCTATGACTACAGCGCGCGCTACACCGCTGGTACGACTGAGTTCTTTGTCCCCGCCAGGCTGCCGGACTCCGTCATCGAAGCAGCCTGTCAAACGGCATTGACTGCCCACTGTGCGCTGGGCCTCGGTGACTGGTCACGGTCGGATCTCATCGTCGACAGCCAAAGCGTTCCTTGGTTCCTTGAGGTCAACACCGCACCGGGAATGACGGAAACCTCGCTCTATCCGCAGGCGGTTGCGGCTAGCGAGTTCAGCATGGGTGAACTGCTAAGCGCCCTCGTCGGGCGTGCAGCCGGTCGCGACTGACACGATACGACCGTGGAAGCCACCCGTCGCGCGCTGCGTATCGCCGTTGCCTGCACCGTCGCGATGCTCATGTTCGGCATGACGTTGCTGCTACTGGCTCCCGGCCTCACAGATTCGTTCGGGGCTCACCGCGGCCACGGCGTCGGCGTCAGCTACACCTTCGATAGCTACCGCTGCGTCGGCGGGAACAGCCAGTTCCGCAGCTGCGAGTGGTTAGGCACCGTGAACATTCCGGAGGACAGCTTCACCGCCGGCGTGGTCCAGAAGAACGTGGTGTACCGGGACAACCCACCGGCAGACGTGCGCGAGGGCTTGGTCGTCGAAGCCTTGTGGACTTCGAAGGACGCCGAGAGCGCCTACGCACTCTCCGCGTCAAACGCCTGGCTCAACACGCTCGCCTCAACCGTCGCGGCAGGTTTGTTGTTCCTGTTGTTCCTGTTCCTGACGATCATCTGGTGGCGAAAGTACTCGGTCAGTCGCGCGGAGCAACCACAAGTCGGCACCAACAACCGTCCCACGTCGCACCAACAAAAGCGCGAGCCCGCCTCATAGCTCGGGTGTGTCACCCAGTGCGGTGGCGATTCGGGCGAGATCCTCGATTCCCGCGAATTCAATGACAATCTTGCCCTTGGTTTGCCCCATGCTGACGTGGACCCGGGTTTCCAGCAGGTCACCGAGACGCTGCCCAACGGCTGCCAACTCCGGCAGCACCTGCTTGGCGGTTGATCGGCGGGTCTTCTTGGCAGGACTGTTCGCCTGGACCGCGACGATCTCCTCAAGCCCGCGAACGCTGATCCCCTCGGCGACTACCCGCTTGGCGAGTTGTTCCATCGCGGCCTCGTCAGCCAGGGACAGCAACGTGCGCGCGTGACCTGCGGACAGCACTCCAGCGGCAACCCGACGTTGCACGGTCGGCGGTAACTTCAATAGCCGCAGGGTGTTTGACACTTGTGGGCGCGACCGGCCGAGCCGGACAGCGAGCTCGTCATGCGTCCCGCCGAAGTCGGCGAGCAGCTGCTCGTACGCGGCGGCCTCCTCCAATGGGTTGAGCGCCACTCGTTGCAGGTTTTCCAGCAGCGCCTCCCGCAGCAGTTCGTCGTCCTCGGTGCTGCGAACCAGGGCGGGCACCTCTGTGAGGCCCGCCGCCGTTGCCGCCCGCCAGCGGCGCTCACCGGCGACCAACTCGTAGTGGGGTTTGCGGCTCGAACGAGCGGCCACCCGTCTGACAACAATTGGCTGGAGAAAGCCGACCTCCAGCAGTGACCGTGCCAACTCCGCTAATGCGTCCGGGTCGAATTCGGTTCGGGGCTGACGCGGGTTCGGCGCAACATCGGTCACAGCGACGGTCACCAGTTCCAGACCATGTACCACCGCGGGGCCGGACTGGTCCGTGACATCGACCGTCGTTTCGACGGAAAGTTGGTCCGGTGGGCCGGCATCGCGCATCGTTCGACGATCCGGTCCCGGTGCCGTCGGTATCAGAGCGGCCAGACCACGCTTGGCACTCATCGTGCACCCACCTCGATTTGTTCGTTATATCCCTTTTGTCCCACTATCGCCATGTCTCGCAGCTCTTCTGCTAACTGGCAATACGCGATGGCGCCCGGCGACGATGGCGCATAGCTCAAAATGGTCTTGCCCTCGCTCGGCGCGGCACTCAGCGCAGGATCACGTGGAATCATCGTCCGCGCGAGATTGTCCCCAAAGTACGCACGCGCCTCGTCCACGACGAACTGCTGGCCTGGACCTGCATCACCCACCATCGTCAAAGCGACGAAGCTGATCCGCAGGTCCGGGTTCAGAGCTGATCGCACGAGTTCCACCGTTCGAACGAGCTGCCCCACGCCGTCCAGGGCATAGAACTCTGCCTGAAGTGGAACAAAGAGTTCGTGCGCGGCGGCCAATGCGTTGATCGTCAGTAGTCCCAGACTCGGTGGGCAATCAATCAACACGACATCAAAGGGCTGTACCTCGCCGCTTTCCTCGCCGCTTTCCTCCGTCTGCGCGGAGGCAAACAGGGCGTCGAGTGCCGTCGCCAACCGGGATTCGCGCTCAGGCAACCCAACCAACTCGACCTCCGCGCCAGCCAGGTCGACCGATGCCGGTAGGCACCAGACCCCGGGGTCACTCGTTGGCTGGATCGCGTGGCTGGCTGGCGTGCCATCCACAAGCACGTCGTAGACAGTCACCGCGTCACCACTGCGACGAATGCCCATGGCCTGGGTCGCATTACCTTGCGGGTCAATGTCGATGACGAGGGTCCGGAGGCCTAACCGACCGAGCGCCGCTGCCACGTTTACCGTGGTGGTGGTCTTCCCCACGCCGCCCTTTTGGTTAGCGACGGCGACGATTCTTGCCACGACGAGTCCCTTCAGAAGTTGTCGGTGCGTTGCCGGTGACAATCACTACGGTTGCGGCCGGGGAGAGCCAGTTCACGCCACATTGGCGCACTTGTACTGATTGTGCCCCACGTTGAGTCAATTCCTGGCCCGCCTCGTCGACTTCCTCTGCGGCCTTCTGGCCCTTGAAGGCAACCACGCAGCCACTGGGCGTCGTCAACGGCAGCAGGAGAGAGACAAGCTTGGGTAGGGACGCGACAGCGCGCGCGGTCACGACGTCCGCTCGCAGTTCCGGAGGGCAGACTTCTGCTCGAGCACGAAAGACATCCACGCGATCAGTGAGTTCCAATCGTTCGACCGCGAGTTCAAGGAAGCGCACTCGGCGGGCCAACGGCTCCACGAGGGTCACCTGCAGATCGGGGCGCGCGATCGCCCAAGCAATTCCTGGCAGTCCGGCACCAGATCCCACGTCGATCACGGTTGCGCTAGGGAGCACAATACCCTCGGCGGGATCGGCCACGACAATGCAATTGAGCAGGTGGCGATCCCACAGGCGATCCGCTTCACGCGGACCGATCAGCCCCCACTCCACGCCCTCGTTGGCGAGAAGGTCTCGGTACTGGCGCAGAGTTTCAAACACATCTGGGTACCGCTGAGCAGCAACCGCCGATGCGGACAAGCCATCATCCACGCGGGTTAGCAATCCGTTTCACGTGAAACAAGTGAATCGGACGCCTACTCACTCGCCGACTCAGCTGGGATCACCACGACAAAACGGTTCGGCTCTTGACCCTCGGACTCGCTGATCAAACCCGCTGCGGCCACAGCATCATGGACGATCTTCCGCTCAAATGGGGTCATGGGATCCAGCCGAATCGGTCCATTCTCAGACTTGGCGCGATCACAGGCTTCCGTGCCCAGCTCAGTCAGCGCTTCCCGGCGCGCCGCGCGGTGTCCTGCGACATCCAGCATGAGTCGTGACCGGTCGCCCGTTTGTTGAGTCACGGCCAAGCGCGTCAATTCCTGCAGCGCGTCGAGCACCTTGCCGTTGGGCCCGACCAGTTGCTGCAGCGATTCGCCGACGATGGCGACCATCGCGCGATCTCCTTCGACGTCCATATCGATGTCGCCGTCAAGGTCAGCGATGTCGAGTAGTGCCTCCAGGTAGTCGGCAGCAATGTCACCTTCCCGCTCGAGTTGCTCGAGACGAGTTGGCTTCTCGGTTGCTTCGGGCTTGGTCTCGGTGTCGTTGACGGTCATCTTGTCTCCTTGCGCTCTGGTTGCGGCGAACGGCCGTTCGTTTCACGTGAAACGAACCACCGATGCCACGGAATGGCGGTGTTACTTGTCGGTGGTCTTTGGCCCCGGAGGTTGCGAAGCTGGTTTCTTCGCTGGGGCTCGTTTGCTCTTGGATTTACGCTTTGGCTGCTGCCGCTTTTGTACCGTTATGCCCTTATTTGTCGCATCTTCGACAGGTGCTTCAGCGGCTTCAGCGTCGGCAACTGCCGGCAAGCCCTTGCTCGCCTTCCGAGCAGCCTTGTCCTTCTGACGCCTCTCATAGGCCTCGTGCGCGGGCGTTCCGGGTTGCGGATTATTGCGAATGACGTAGAACTGCTGTCCCATCGACCAAAGGTTGGTGGTGGTCCAGTAGATGAGCACACCAACCGGGAAGTTGAAGCCACCGAAGGCGAAGATCAACGGGAAGACATAGACCAGAATCTTCTGCTGTTTGGCGATCGGGTTGTCTGGCGCGCTGTTCTTGATGACCAGCTGGCGTTGGGTGATGAACGTAGTAATCGACATGGCCAGAATCAAGAACACGCAGAGGGCCTTGGTCAGGCCTGGGTTCGGAGTCTCAGCAGCGTGTGCGAATGTTCCGTAAATCGGGACACCGAAAATTGATGCATCGTGTGCCTGCTGGGCCAGATCCGTTGACAGTGGGCCGACACCTTTGGGCGGATTGCTCGCAATCCCCTGCAGCACACGGAAAAGTGCGAAGAAGATTGGTGCCTGCAAGATGATCGGTAAACAGGACGCCAATGGATTCGTACCGGTTTCCCGATAGATCTTCATCATCTCTTGCGACTGGCGTTCGCGGTCGCCGGCGTACTTCTTCTGGATCTCTTTGATCTTCGGTTGGATCAACTGCATGCCACGTTGAGCTTTGATCTGCTTGACAAATAGCGGGATCAAGGCGACGCGAATGACGACGACGAGACCGACGATCGACAGCACCCAGGTGATGCCGTTCCCGGACCCGAATATGGGCGAGAGAATCGTGTGCCAGGCGACCAGGACCCAGGCAACAGCAGATTCCAGCCAAGTCAGTAAGAACACTGCGACTCCGACGTTGATAGGTGACTGCCATCCCCGGAATTGCGGGGCGTGCCGTCAAGATTGATGTCCGGACGCCATGCGCCCTTGGCAGGAACGGGGTCGATTCCGCCGAGTTGCCACGGGTGGCATCGGCAGATTCGGTATGTCGCCAGTGTGCTTCCTTTTACCGGTCCGTGGGTCCGAACCGCGCCGATGGCGTAGTTCGAACATGAGGGGTGGAAGCGACATTTGGGTCCGAGTAAGGGAGACAGCACCAGTTGATAGATCCGAATGATGCCAATCAGCAACCACCCGAACGGTAGCCCGATGATGTGCAACACCTGCATTGTTCGAGTGCCCACGCGGCACACCAACGATGGTTGCGGTGCGTTCATGCGTTCACCACCCGGGGGAGTAAGACGCTGATATCGCGGTCGAAATCGGCACTTGAGGCACTTGCTGCCGACGGCAACGCTCTGACCACAAGTGAACTTCCCGTCGGCAACTCAGCAAGGTGTCCGACCATCACGTGGCGCAGTCGCCGGACGACGCGGTGCCGGACGACGGAGTTGCCAACCGCCTTGTTCACAGCGAAGGCGATCTGGGGCACCTGTTCCGATTGGTCCTGCCCAGGTTGGTCTGGAACTGGTTGAGCTTGCGGTTGCAGGTAGTGGATAACTAGCGATCGATGACGAGCACGCTGGCCTCGCCGGATGGTTGACGCGAGGGCGTTCCGGTCTTTGAGCCGCGATCGTACGGGAAGCACGCCGGCTCGCCGATCAAACCGTCAGCTCTGACCGGCCCTTGCGGCGCCGAGCGGAAACGATCGCTCGGCCAGCGCGGGTCCGCATGCGTAGGCGAAAGCCATGCTTCTTGTGACGGCGGCGGTTGTTCGGCTGGTAAGTGCGCTTCATGAGGACAACTCCCGTTCGGCACGGCCGAACTTCAGATCATGGGCAGGACAGGTGGAACTTACTGGCAAGAGTAGGTCACGCCCCGGCGCAAGTGCGACCCCGCCCCCGAAGTTGTGGGGAAGCACACTGGACTGCTGGTTGGCCGTTGTGCTGGCGACTCGCCGAGGCCGAAAGTGAATAACGTCAACGAAATTCACACCACTTGTGGATAACCCCTTGTGGCTCGCCCAAATCGGCGGTTACTGTCGGCGCAGCGGCATCTGGGAAGCAGCCAACCATCGCAGCGATGGCAATGACGATCTGGTCTGTGAATCTGGGTACCAGAGTCGCCGCAAGTCAGAACAGCTTGTGTCAGAGCCATCGGCTCGGCACGTAACGCAGGATCGCAAGTGCTCACGGTCAGTGCCGTGTGCACACGTTCGAGGCAATTTGCAGTCGATGGGGAGGCATACCAGCCCGTGGAAAACACTCTTGATGTCACGGAGATCTGGGATCGAACCCTTAGTCGACTTGCTGACGACGACGCGATGTCTCCTCAGCAGCGGGCGTTCGTCGCGCTGACGGTGCCGCGGTTCGTCGATTCGACCCAGATCATGCTCGCGGCCCCGAACGAGTTCACCCGCAACGTCCTTGAGTCTCATCTCAAGCCACACGTCGTGCGGGTCCTCGGCGAAGTACTCGGACAGCCTATGGGGCTTCAGATAGTGGTCGATCCGGCGATCGCCCACGGCCTGGATGACGAGACCACCGACAACCTGGCCGATGGCACGTACGCCCACCACAAACCACCGGCGAGCCCGGCGTCCTCCGAGTTCCCCCAGCAAAACGGCCAGATGATCGACGTTCGTGAGCTGAACCGGCCGGGTGCCGGCAGCCCGAGCTCCCGCAAAGACGACAGTCACCGCCTTAACCCCAAGTACACGTTCGAGACTTTCGTCATCGGGTCGAGTAACCGCTTTGCCCACGCCGCGGCCGTTGCCGTTGCCGAACAGCCAGCCAAGGCCTACAACCCGCTATTCATCTACGGCGACAGTGGCTTGGGTAAGACCCACCTGCTGCACGCAATCGGCGATTACACCCGCACCCTCTATTCCGGTGCGAAGGTCCGCTACGTGAGCTCCGAGGAGTTCACCAACGAGTTCATCAACTCGATCCGCGACGACAAAGCCGCGAAGTTCCAGCGCCGCTACCGCGACGTCGATGTGTTGCTGGTCGATGACATTCAGTTCCTATCCGGCAAGGTCCAGACCCAGGAAGAGTTCTTCCACACGTTCAACACGCTGCACAACGCGAACAAGCAGATCGTGGTCACGTCCGATCTTCCGCCAAAGCAGCTTCCTGACTTTGAGGATCGGATGCGCTCGCGCTTCGAGTGGGGCCTGATCACTGACGTGCAGCCTCCCGACCTTGAGACGCGCATCGCCATCCTGCGCAAGAAGATCGCCGAGCAGCGGATGGAGGTCAACCCCGACGTTCTTGAATTCATCGCCAGCAAGATCGCCACGAATATTCGAGAGCTTGAAGGTGCCCTGATTCGGGTGACGGCATTCGCCAGCCTCAATCGTTCTCCGGTCGACGTCTCGCTAGCCGAACTGGTCCTTAAGGACCTCATCGCCGACCAGCACGGGCCCCAGATCACCGCACCCCTGATCATGCAGCAGACGGCCGAGTACTTCGGTTTGTCAATCGATGACCTGTGCGGACCATCTCGCACCAGAACGCTGGTTCAGGCTCGTCAGATCGCCATGTATCTGTGTCGGGAGCTGACTGAATTGTCCCTTCCGAACATCGGCAAGCATTTCGGCGGTCGGGATCACACCACGGTCATGCACGCAAAGCAGAAGATCGCCAGCAACCTCGCTGACGATCGCAATCTGTACAACCAGGTCACCGAACTGACGAGTCGGATCAAGACTGCAGCTCGCGGCTAGCCAACTGAGGTTTACCTCAGTAACTCCAAGTGTTCATACACATCCGGTTGGTAACACCCTGTATTCACAGGCTGGGGATAACTCTGTGGACGACTGGAGGTGAACGACATGAAAACGGGGGATGACTCGAGTTGTCGTTCACCTCGCCTGGGGACTAGCGCACGCCGTCCACCACCGTCCATCCCCTGTCACCAGGGCCGCGCACATCTTCCACGCTTGTCATTCTCGAACGGCGACCTGCACGGACTGCACTTATCCACACAATCCACAGCCCCTATGACTACAACTAATCCATCCATGGAAGGGTCAGATTCCACAGCGAACATGTGATGACAAAAACAACACAACTTTCGCCCGTTGGCATGACACGATGCGGGTAGCACAATTGGACGCAGCACGATGAGAGGCAAAACGACGTGAAGTTCCGGGTAGAGCGCGATGTCCTGGCGGACGGTGTTGCATGGGCAGCTCGTGCACTGCCATCCCGTCC